>NZ_JBFUJD010000035.1:0-46346 GCF_056401555.1 Caulobacter sp. P4_E5 | reverse complement strand
CGGCTAGCCCCCTCCACCGCCGTTCGGCGGTCCCCCTCCCCCAGAGGGGGAGGAAGGTGGAACTCAGAGCGCCAGCCTGTGGATAACTTTCGCGGCTCTTTCCCCGCCGCGCCCGGGGCGGCTAAGACTGCGGGCCATGGTTCAGTCCGCCGTCACCGCTTCGCCCACGCTCGCGTCCGCCGCGCCGCCCCTCGCCTCGCCCGCCCCGCGCACGCGGGCCGGCAAGCGGCTGTCGATCGTCGCGCCCTGCTTCAACGAGCAGGAGGTGCTGGACCTGTTCTTCGCGCGGATCGAGGACGAGCTGGCGGCGCTGGGGGTCGATTACGAGATCGTCTGCGTCAACGACGGCAGCCGCGACCACACCCTGGCGGTGCTGCTGAAGCACCATCAGCGGAACCCGCGCATCAAGATCATCAACCTGGCCCGCAACTTCGGCAAGGAGACCGCCCTGTCGGCGGGGCTGGACGCGGCGACCGGCGACATGGTCGTGCCGATCGACGTCGACTTGCAGGACCCGCCCGAGCTGATCGGCCAGTTCCTGGACGCCTGGGAGGCCGGGGCCGACGTGGCCTATGGGGTGCGGATCGACCGCAGCGCCGACTCGCCGCTGAAGCGGCTGACGGCCCAGGGCTTCTACAAGGCCTTCAACCGGATGTCGGACGTGGATTTGCCCTACAACGCCGGCGACTACCGGCTGATGGACCGGCGGGTGGTCGAGGTGATCCGCCAGCTGCCCGAGCGCAACCGGTTCATGAAGGGGCTGTTCGCCTGGGTCGGCTTCAACCAGGTGGCCGTGCCCTATGCGCGGCCCGAGCGGGCGGCGGGGAGCAGCTCGTTCCGCTATTGGAAGCTGTGGAACTTCGCCCTGGACGGCATCACCTCGTTCAGCACCGCCCCGATCCGGGTGTGGAGCTATGTCGGCCTGGTGGCCGGGGTGCTGGCGGTCGGGGTGGCCGGGATGATCGTGCTGCGCACCCTGCTGTTCGGCCGCGACGTGCCCGGCTATCCGTCGCTGATGGTGGTGATCCTGCTCAGCTTCGGCCTGCAGATGCTGGCCATCGGCTCGCTCGGCGAATACGTGGCCCGCATCTATCAGGAGGTGAAGGGCCGGCCGCTGTACGTGGTCATGGACCGCTACGGGTTCGACGCCCCCCAGACCCCTGGCCAGGCGCCAGGCCAGTGAGCGTGGCCGCCCTGCTGACCCCCGCGCGGCGGGAGCTGCTGCTCTCGGCGCTGCGCTATGGCCTGGCCGGGATCCTCAACACCCTGGTCGGGTTTTCGGTGATCGTCGGCCTGGACGTGGGGCTGCGCCTGTCGGCCCACCTGGCCAACGCCATCGGCTACGCGGTCGGGATCTGCGTCAGCTTCGCCCTGAGCAAGCTGTTCGTGTTCAAGGCCCGCCAGGCCAAGCCCCGCGCCTCGCTGCGCTATGGCGCGGCCGTGGCGGTGGCCTTCGCCGTCAATCAGGGGGTGCTGAGCCTGGCGCGGCTGGTCGCCCCGTCCGGCCCCGCCTGGGACGTCGCCGCCCAGGGCGCGGCCGTCGTCAGCTATACCGGAACCCTGTTCCTGCTGGCCCACTACTGGGTCTTCGCCCACCATCCGGACGCCGCGTCCGGCAAGGATACGCCTTCATGGACCGCCTGATCTACGACCGCATCCGTGAGCTGGAGAGCGACCACTGGTGGTTCGTGGGTCGCCGCAAGGTCCTGCGCCGGCTGCTGCGCCGCCTGGCCCCGCCGTCGGGGGCGCGGATCCTGGAAGTCGGCTGCGGGGCCGGCGGCAACGTGCCGCTGCTGCGCGAGTTCGGCGCGGTCGCGGCCCTGGAGCCGGACGACGAGTCGCGCGCCTATGCGTCCGAGCGCCTGGGCCTGGCCATCGACACCGGCCTGCTGCCCGACGGCCTGCCCTATGAACCGGAGAGCTTCGACCTGGTCTGCGCCTTCGACGTGGTCGAGCATGTCGACGACGACGTCGGCGCGGTGCGGGCCCTGGCGCGGCTGGTCAAGCCGGGCGGGGCGATCCTGACCACGGTGCCGGCCTATCCGTGGATGTGGAGCCACCACGACGTGCTGCACCACCACAAGCGCCGCTACCTGCTGCCGGCCTACCGCGCCCTGTTCGAAGAGGCCGGGCTGAAGGTCGAGAGCGCGAGCTATTTCAACACCCTGCTGTTCCCGCTGGCCGCCGTGCAGCGCACCGCCAAGCGGCTGCTGGGCGACAACAGCGCCGACGACGCCATGCCGCCGGCCTGGCTGAACAAGGCCCTGGCGGGGGTGTTCAGCCTTGAGGCCCCGCTGCTGGGGGCCGGCGCCGGCCTGCCGTTCGGCCTGTCGATCGCGGTGATCGCCCGGAAGGCTTAGGGCCCCTCTCCCCCTGCGGGAGAGGGTGGCCCGCCCCCGGGTCGCGCGAAGCGCGCGCCCGAGGATAAACTCCGCGGGTCGGGTGAGGGGGCGCGCCAACGGAAAACGCCGCGACTAGCCGAAAGGCCGGTCGCGGCGTTTGCTTTCTTCAACCCCTCATCCGGCCCTTACGGGCCACCTTCTCCCGCAAGGGGAGAAGGATGCTCGTCCCCTACGGCCGCAGGGCCAGCGGCGTCGGGATGATCCGCATCGCCTCCAGCCCCGCGCCCAGCAGTCGGGGGTCGGTCCCCAGGCCAAGCTCGGCCGGGGTCTTCGGATCCTTGATGTCGAAGACCACCCGCACCGACGCGCCCTTCAGCGCCGCGGGCGGCAGGGCCAGCAGGTAGTCGTGGCGGATCGCGTCCTGGCGATTGAAGGTGAAGGTCTCGGGCGGGCCGCCCGCCACCGACACCGCGACCGTGCGGCTGGGCGACTCGTCGGGCAGGAAGGCGAAGGCGGCGACCTGCAGGGTGGCGCTGGCCAGGGTGCGCTGGGCCGGCGAGATCGGCATGTCGACGATCGCCTGGCGGCCGTTCGACCAGACGCCGCCCGCTTCCGGCGCCGACCAGCCTTGAGTGAGATAGGGCACGCCGGCGCCCCCGGCCTTGAACAGCAGCGACGGCGGCTCGACACAGGCGCCGACCACGACCACCACGCCCCCGACCGGCGCGCCCGATCGGCAGCCCGGCTTGTCATAGAGGTCCCCGGGCCGGGTGACGATATAGGCCACGTCGCCCGGACGGTCGGGCCGGCCGTCGGCCATCAGGCTCAGCACATTGCCGCCGTGGGGCGCGCGCAGCATGGCGATGGTGGCCATGTAGGTGACGATCGGCGGGGTCTCGGCGGCCGAATACATCACCTGCTCGCCGGAGAGACCGCGGGTCAGGCGCACCTCGCGCACGTCGCGCAGCATGGCGGTGACCTTGGGCACGTCCATGACGCTGGGCCGCAGGAACAGGCAGGTCATCACGACCAGCTGCGCCACGAAGGCGGGCGCCGCCCCCAGTCCGCGGGTCCAGGCCGGCGGCGCGCCGAACGAGGCCGACCGCACGCCGAGCACCGTCATGCCCCACAGGGGCAGGATGAAGGCCAGCAGGCTGAATACGCCGAAGCTGTGCTTCATCACCGCATATTCCGACCCTTCGTGGCGCAGCATCCACATGGCGTACTGGGCCAGCATGGCGGCGGCGGCGGCGCCGCCGAGCGAGGCGAGCAGGACGGTCGAGGCGGTGGGCGCCTCGTCGTCCTCGACGGCGGCGGGCGCGCGGACCAGCTCGACCAGTAGCACCCAGGCCGACAGGGCCAGCAGCAGGCCGGCGGCGGCGGCCAGGCCGCTCAGCGGCAGGTCGGCCGCCAGGTGCAGGCTGCCGTTGTTGGTCGCCATCCAGCGCATGCGCCAGAAGTACGGGCTGCCCAGCACGCCGCCCAGGATGGCGAACAGGCCGACGAAGCTCACCACGTCGAAGCGGCGCGCGTGGATCAGGTCGCGCAGCCAGGCCAGGCCCAGCATGGCCATCAGGGCTCCGGCCAGCTTGAGCGTCGGCACCAGGTGGAAGCAGCCCGCCAGCAGCACGGCCGCCGCGGCGTAGGCCACGAACACCAGGCGCGAGCGGCGCAGCACCAGGCCGCCGCCCACCAGGGCCAGCATGGCCACGGCCTCGCCGACAATCTGGGGATAGAAGAAGTTGTCGATCAGCTCGGCCCCGAACGCCCCGCGCACGACATAGATATTGATCACCGTCAGCACGGCGCTGGTCGCCATGAAGCCCGCCGAAACGCGTCGCGCCTGGTCGAACAGGGTCAGCCAGACGACGGCGGCGGACAGGACGCCGACCATCAGCAGCGCGTTCAGCTCGCCCCATCCCAAGGTCGCCGCCAGCGCCGCCAGGCGGTGGCTCAGCTTGGGATAGATGACCATCTCGGCCATCCATTCGTGGCCCTGTTGCGGGATGACGAGCGCGTGGCGCACCACCTCCATCACCTGCAGGTGGTAGGAACTGTCCACCGACAGCGACAGCATGCGGTTGTTCGACAGCAGAGCCGCCAACAGAAGGCACCAGAACACCGCGCCGGCGCCCCAGGCCCAGGTCTTTTTCGTCCCCAACATTTCGCCCCAGTCTGATTCCGTCACGCCCGCCGCGTTGCGATTACTAGCAGCAAAGCGCGAGCGTGGAACCCCGCGCGCTGAGGTTGAACCTCCACGCCCGGCCGGGTGAGGAGGACGAGAAAGGCCAAGCCGAAGGACGCCGCTAAACCGGCGCCGTTTGGTTTTATACTTGTAATTTTCTACCCCGCGGCCGAACCTCCTTCCGAAGCGAACGAGGGGAAGGCGTGATGGCGGTCAAGGATTTCGGGACACGACGGACGCGGCGGCTGCTGGTCCCGCTGATCATCTCCGTCGTCGCCGTGGTCGGGATCCTGGGCGCCTTCCTGTTCACCGGCTTCGACCTGGCCCGGTTCGAGCGCGCCCAGGGCCTGCTGCCCTCGCCGTCCGCCGCACAGCAGGCCCGCTACCAGCCCTTGGCGCGAACCGAGTGGCGGATCGTGCGAGCCAATCTGGAGGCGCGGCTAAAGCAGACGAACCCGCTGGAACTGGGCGCGGTGTGGTCCACCCGCACCGGCCAGATCTGCGGCCTGGTCAACGGCCGCGGCAGCTTCGGCGGCCTGACCGCCATGACCCGCTTCTACACCGTCGACCAGCGGCCGGTGTTCCACCAGGACGCCGAGCACGTGCGCTTCCAGAAGGCCTGGTTCGAGTGCCGCCGCGACCAGTACGTGATGCTGCACCAGGGCACGGAGGAGCCGGGCTTCTGCGGGACGGAGCTCGGGCGGCGGCGGTGCTACCACGTGCGGAGTGGGGTCGCGGTGGATCGGCGGGACTGACGACAATCGACCAAACCTTGCCATACCCCTCACAAACAACTCATAGTTGCTCTGATTAAGAGCAATGATCCGGACCGATGAACTGGGAAATCCAGCAGACGCTCGTCTTCGAAGCGTGGCTGAAAGGGCTGAAAGATCTCGTCTCCAGGGCGATCATCGTGAAGCGCATCGAGCGCGTCGCCGCAGGCAATTTCGGGGACGTGAAAGCCGTGGGCGAGGGCGTCAATGAGCTGCGCGTGGACCACGGCCCTGGGTTTCGCGTCTATTTCGTCAGACGCGGGGAGACGCTGATCGTGCTATTATGTGGTGGCGATAAGGCCTCACAGGCGCGAGACATCGCCCGCGCCAAGGCCCTAGCGCAGGAGGTATGACTTGGAAACCCGGCCCTTCGATCCCGCCGACTACCTCGACAGCGAGGAAGCGATCGCAGCCTATCTGGCGGACGCGCGCGCCGGCGGCGCCGAGGAACTGGGGCGCGCCGTCGAGGTGGCTGCGCGAGCGCGGGCGCTGAACGAAGGCCGCATCGCGCGGCGACAGGCCGGAGGCCGATCTTAGGCTGTCCCTTCTCCCCTTGCGGGAGAAGGTGTCGTCCGAAGGATGACGGATGAGGGGTCGCGCTAACGAAAACCGCCGCGACGGCGGTGAGGCTGTCGCGGCGGATCCTGTCTTCAACCCCTCACCCGACCCGCGGAGTTTATCCTCGGGCGCGCGCTTCGCGCGACCCGGGGGCGGGCCACCCTCTCCCTCAAGGGGAGAGGGAAATCTTGAAGGCCTAGTAGCTCTGCAGCGGCCTCACGTCCAAGACCTCTTCGGGGGCCACGGCGATGGCTTGCGCCGCCGCCAGGGCGCCGGCCGAGGTGGTGTAGTAGGGCACCTTCATCATCAGGGCCGTGCGGCGGATCTCGAAGCTGTCTTCCAGCGCCTGCTTGCCCTCGGTGGTGTTGAACACCAGCTGGACGCCGCCGTTCTTCATCACGTCGACGATGTGCGGACGGCCCTCCAGGACCTTCTTCACATAGTCGACCTTGACGCCCTGGGTGGCCAGATAGGCCTGGGTGCCCTCGGTCGAGATCACCGTGAAGCCGGCCGCCTGCAGCAGCTTCACCGGTTCGACGATCCAGGGCTTGTCGCTTTCCTTGACCGAGACGAACGCCGCGCCCTTGGTCGGCAGCTTGACCCCGCCGCCGAGCTGGCTCTTGGCGAAGGCGCGGGCGAAGGCGGGACCCATGTCGGCCTCGCCGTCACGCTTCCAGTCCAGGCCCATGACCTCGCCGGTCGAGCGCATTTCCGGGCCCAGCACCGTGTCGACGCCGGCGAAGCGGGCGAACGGGAATACCGCTTCCTTGACCGCGATGTGGTCGTAGGGAACGTCCTTCAGGCCGAAGCTGGCCAGGCTCTCGCCGGCCATGATCTTGGCGGCGATGGCGGCGACCGGCTGGCCGATGGTCTTGGCCACGAACGGCACGGTGCGCGAGGCGCGCGGATTGACTTCCAGCACGTAGATGCGCGGGTTTTCCGAGTGCGGCTCCTCGATGGCGAACTGCACGTTCATCAGGCCACGGACGTTCAGGGCCAGGGCCATCTTGACGGTCTGGCGCTTCAGCTCCTCGACGGTCTCGGCCTTCAGCGAGAAGGGCGGCATCGAACACGCCGAGTCGCCCGAGTGGACGCCGGCTTCCTCGATGTGCTCCAGCACGCCGGCCACGAACACGTCCTTGCCGTCGCACAGGGCGTCGACGTCCACCTCGGTGGCGCGGCTCAGATAGTGGTCCAGCAGGATCGGGTGCTCGAACGAGATCTCGCCGGTGTTGGCGATGTAGCGTTCCAGGTGCTCGTGGTCGCGGATGATCTCCATGCCGCGGCCGCCCAGCACGTAGGACGGRCGCATCACGAACGGGAAGCCGATCTGCTCGCCGGCCGCGCGGGCCTCTTCCCAGGTGCGGGCGATGGCGTTCTCGGGCTGGGCGATGTCCAGGCCGTTCAGCAGCTGCTGGAAGCGCTCGCGGTCCTCGGCCAGGTCGATGGCGTCCGGGCTGGTGCCCAGGATCGGGATGCCGGCCTCTTCCAGGGCGTGGGCCAGCTTCAGCGGCGTCTGGCCGCCGAACTGGACGATGACGCCGGCCAGGGTCCCGTTGCGCATCTCGACATGCAGCAGCTCCAGCACGTCCTCGGCCGTCAGCGGCTCGAAGTACAGGCGGTCGGAGGTGTCGTAGTCGGTCGAGACGGTCTCGGGGTTGCAGTTGACCATGATCGACTCGATGCCAATGGCGTCGAGCGCGAAGGCCGCATGGCAGCAGCAGTAGTCGAACTCGATGCCCTGGCCGATCCGGTTGGGACCACCGCCCAGGATCACCGCCTTCTTGCGGTTCGAGGGCTCGCTCTCGCACTCGGGGACCTGGCCCAGGGCCCCGGTCTCATAGGTCGAGTACATGTAGGGCGTGCTGGCCAGGAACTCGCCGGCGCAGCTGTCGATGCGCTTGAACACCGGGCGGACGCTGAGCTCCTGGCGCAGGGCGCGGACCGCGCCTTCGTTGGAGCCGGTCAGCTTGGCCAGGCGGGCGTCGGAGAAGCCCTGGGCCTTGAGGGCGCGGAAGCCCTGGGCGTCCTTGGGCAGGCCGCCGGCCCGGACCCAGCCTTCCTGGCGGACCAGCTCGGCGATCTGGCGCAGGAACCAGGGCTCGTAGCTGCAGGCGGCGTTGACCTCTTCCACGGTCAGGCCGTGGCGGAAGGCCTGGGCGATGACGCGCAGGCGGTCCGGCGTGGGCGTGCCCAGGGCGCGGATCACCGCGGCCTTGCCGGTGTCGGGGTCGTCGGCGCCGTGGATCTCGACCTCATCGAAGCCCGACAGGCCGGTCTCCAGGCCGCGCAGGGCCTTTTGGACGCTTTCCTTGAACGTGCGGCCGATGGCCATGACCTCGCCGACCGACTTCATGGCCGTGGTCAGCAGGGGCTCCGAACCCGGATATTTCTCGAAGGCGAAGCGCGGGATCTTGGTGACGACGTAGTCGATCGAGGGCTCGAACGAGGCCGGGGTCGCGCCGCCGGTGATGTCGTTCTTCAGCTCGTCCAGCGTGTAGCCGACGGCCAGGCGGGCGGCGACCTTGGCGATCGGGAAGCCGGTGGCCTTCGAGGCCAGGGCCGACGAGCGCGACACCCGCGGGTTCATCTCGATGACGACCATGCGGCCGTCGGCCGGGTTCAGCGCGAACTGGACGTTCGAGCCGCCGGTCTCGACGCCGATCTCGCGCAGCACGGCGATCGAGGCCGCGCGCATCCACTGGTATTCCTTGTCGGTCAGGGTCWGGGCCGGGGCSACGGTGATCGAGTCGCCGGTGTGSACGCCCATCGGATCGATGTTCTCGATCGAGCAGACGATGATGCAGTTGTCCGCCGTGTCGCGGACCACTTCCATCTCGTATTCCTTCCAGCCCAGGACGCTCTCTTCGATCAGCACCTCGGTGGTCGGCGACAGGTCCAGACCCCGTTCGACGATCTCCTCGAACTCCTCGACATTGTAGGCGATGCCGCCGCCGGTCCCGGCCAGGGTGAACGACGGGCGGATGATCGCCGGCAGGCCGACGAACGCCAGACCCTCGCGGGCCTCGTCCATGTTGTGGGCGGCCTTGGACTTGGGGCTTTCCAGACCCAGCTTGTCCATGGCGTCGCGGAATTTCTGACGGTCCTCGGCCTTGTCGATGACCTCGGCCTTGGCGCCGATCATCTCGACATTGAACTTCTTCAGCGTGCCGTCGGCTTCCAGGGCCAGGGCGGTGTTCAGCGCGGTCTGGCCGCCCATGGTCGGCAGCAGGGCGTCGGGACGCTCTTTCTCGATGATCTTGGCGACCATCTCGGGGGTGATCGGCTCGATATAGGTCGCGTCCGCCACGTCCGGATCGGTCATGATCGTGGCCGGGTTCGAGTTGACCAGGATGATCCGGTAGCCCTCGGCCCGCAGCGCCTTACAGGCCTGAACGCCCGAATAATCGAACTCGCAGGCCTGACCGATGACGATCGGGCCGGCGCCGATGATCAGGATCGAGGAAAGGTCGGTTCTCTTGGGCATGGCTAACTCGCGCGAAGACACGGTCGCGCACATCCGCGCGCCCGCTGTCGACCATCTTGCTGGTTAAGCCGCCCGTTTAGAGACGGAGTCGGATCGGCGCAACCCCGGAAGCGAAGACCGTGGTTACCGCGCGTAAGGCGGGCCGGCTTGCGTGTCCTGCCCCGCTGAAATCGTGCCTCGGCGCTCGCTCAAAAGATGTGTCGGATTGTCGACTTATCCGCGCATCTATAGCAAAACACCGTTATGCGACCGCTTGCTCGCTAGGGGTGACGGCGGGCAGGCTTCGCTATTTCTGATGACACGGCCTCCGCCGCTTTCGAGCCAGAACGCTCAAGAGCCGCATGGCCGACGGGGTTCGTGGGGACAACCAGATGACTTACACCGCCAAGCAACTCGGCATGGCCTGGACGGCCGTCCACAACGGCGTCGAGCCGGATGCGGCGACCCTGGCCGAACTGCTGGTGCGGACCAACGCCTCGTTCAGCGACAAGGACGCCCTGGGCTACGTCATCAACAGCGGCGACAGCACGACGGCCCTGGCGGCGYTGAGCTATCAGTTCTTCACGGGCAAGAGCCCGACCAAGGCCGGCATGGACTACCTGGTCAATTCGCCGACCAACCCCAACGACCTGAACGACCCCTACTACGCCCGGTTCGGGCTGGAGAACCGCTACATCAACTTCGCCGCCAACCTGGGGGTCCAGGGCGAGGGCGCGGCGGCGTTCGCCAGCAAGTACGGCGCGATGACCTTCGCCGCCTATGTGGCGTCGATCTACGAGACCATCATCGGATCCTCGTACGCCAAGGCCGCCGGCCTGGATGCGGCCAAGGCCATCGCCGACATCACCAGCCGCCAGGCCGCCATCCTGGCCACCGCCCAGAGCGCGGGCATGATCACCCCGAACATGACCCAGGCCCAGATCGACCTGGCGGTGAAGGCCGCCACGGCCGGCTACCTGCTGGGCGAGGCGATCAAGGCGGACGTCGGCCTCTACGCGGCGGCGGCCAACAACTTCATGCTGGCCCTGGCCAAGGGCGAGGTGGTCTACAACACCGACCTCACCAAGACCTATGCGCCCACGGCCGGCTCCGGTTCGCAGGGCACGGGACACACGGTGGACATCGCGCCGGTCGCCACCGCCCTGCCCGGCCTGCCCGCCCCGCCCCCGACACCGCCCGAGCCGACGGCGATCAACCGGGCCCTGACCATCGGCGCCGACAAGTTCGACGGCGCCGATGACGACGACACCTTCACGGCCGACCACACGACGTTCGACGCCGGGGACCAGCTCAACGGCTACCAGGGCGTCGACACCCTGAAGCTCGTCGGGACCAAGGGTTCGACCTGGACCGTGCCCGGCGCCAGCGTGACCGGGTTCGAGATCGCCGAGCTCAGCAACAATGCCGGCCTGGTCGCCGACACCACGACCTGGACGGGCCTTACCACGCTGAAGACGACCAGCGTCGGCGCGACCACCTTGAAGGCGGCCACGACGACCGACGTCAGCACCACGGTAACCAGCCAGGCGGCCAACGCGATCACGCTGAACGGCGGCCACGACGTCACCCTCACCGCCACCGGCGCGACGACCGGAACCGTCAGCGTCGGCGGGACCACCGCGCCGACCGGCGCGGTGAGCGTCAGCCGGACCACGACCGGCGCGGTGAGCGCCGGCGCCATCGACGTCCACGGCGGCGCGACCATCAAGGTCACCCAGACGGCCGGCAACGCCGTCAACACCACCCAGACCAACGGCGCGGTCACCGTCACCGGCACGGCCCTGACCACCTCGGTGACGGTCAAGGCCAGCCCGGAGGCCACGGCCGACGTCTCCACGGCCGGGGTCGTCRCCAACACGGTGACCATCACCGACGTCAACGCCGGCGGTCCTGGCGCGGGAACGATCACCGCCATCGACGTCGACGGCTACAGCACGCTCACCGTCAACCACAGCAGCCTGAGCGTGCTGAAAGTGGCGCACGGCGGCGGCAACATCACGATCAACAACGCCGGCGCGACCAGCCCGGTCACCACCCTGAACCTGACGGTGAACGGCCTGACCGGCGGCGTGCTGGACGACGCCGACGTCTATACCACCCTGAACGTCACGACCGGGGCCCAGGCCTCGACCCTGTCCGACATCACCGACACCGCCCTGACGACGCTGAACGTCGGGGGCGTCAGTTCGCTGACCCTGAGCAGCATGGCGGGCATGACCAACCTGCAGACCGTGACCACCAGCGGCGCGGGCGGCCTCATCGCCGACTTGGCGCCCCTGACCACCCTCGCCTCGGTCAACACGACGGCCAGCACCGGCGCCAGCACCCTGACGATCGACCCGACCAAGACCACCTTCACCGGCGGCGCGGGCGGCGACACCGTCGCGCTGAGCGGAACCACCATCACCAAGGCCATCGACCTGGGCGCGGGCAACGACACCCTGGTCCTGGCCGACTTCACGGGCGTGCCCGGCGCGGCGATCAACGGGGGGGCCGGAACGGCGGACGTCCTTTCGATCTACGCCTGGGACGCCGTCACCCTCTCGGGTTCGGGCGCCTTCGCCGGCCAGGTGACCGGCTTCGAACGCCTCCTGGTCCGTGGGGGCAACATCCAGACGGTCGATGTCGCCCAACTGGGCGGCTACCACTACGTCACCAACGAGGGCGGCACGGGTACGATCATCAAGGGACTGGTCAGCGGCGACACCCTGGAAATCAAGGGCTTCGGCACGGCCACAAGAATCGACCCCACGACCTTTGGCGGCGCCACCGACACCCTGAACGTCGTGCTGACGGCCCCGAGCGCAAGCTTGGGGCACCTTCAGGGCACGGGGGTCGAGAACCTCGCGGTCAACCTCGTCGACGCCACCCATGGCGTCAGCACCTGGCGCGCGATGAACGTCGATGTGAAGACCGCCACGATCACCGGCGACGCGGGCCTCAATCTCACCCTGGACAGCAAGGCCCTGACCAGCGTCGACGCCAGCGGACTGACCGGCGCCTTCACGTTCACGACCAAGGCCCTCACCCAGGCGGCGACGATCAAGGGCTCGGCGACGGGCGCCAACACCGTCGATTTCAACGCCGCGACCGGCGGCGTGATCACCTACGAAGGCGGGGCCGGCAACGACACCGTCTCCGGCAGCAACGGCCTCTTCCAGAACGTCGTCCACCTGGGCGAAGGCACGAACTATTTCGACGGCTTCGCCGGCGGAGCGTCGGCGATCACGGCCGGGTCGGGCGACGACTACATCAAGATCACCAACGGCGCCGCCACGATCAATGCGGGCAACGGCGGCAACACCGTCATCGCGCTCGACCCCACCGGCTCGACCATCACCACCGGGACCGGCAACGACAACATCTTCGTCGGCGGGGGCGCCAATGTGGTCAATGTCGGCTCGGGCAATGACTATGTCGGGATCAGCGCCGCGACCGCCACATCGACCGACTACACGACGATCAACGGCATGGGCGCGGGCGACAAGATCGAGTTCTCCAACCTGACCTTCTCACAACCCACCGCCGGCGCGGCCGTGGCTACCCTAGGCTCGTACGCGGCCACCCTGGACGCCGCCCTCGCCGGCGACGGCTCGGCGACGCCGGTCCTCAAATGGTTCGTCTTCGGCGGCGACACCTACATCGTCGCGGACAACAGCGCGTCGACCACGTTCGACCCCGGTGTCGACTACGTGGTCAAGGTGACGGGCCTCCACGGCGCCGGCGCCGTCTCCACCTTCGCCGTGACCCTGACCTAGCAACAGGCCGCTCGCGCCTGACCGAACGCCGGTTGACAGGCCCGCGCCCTTCATTTAACAAGTCCGTTAATTAACACAGACGTTAAATGAATGACCGATCATCTCTCCACCACCTTCGCCGCCCTGGCCGACCCTACCCGCCGCGCCATCCTGGCCCGGCTGGCTGCCGGCGAGGCGTCGGTCAACGAGCTGGCCGAGCCGTTCGAGATCAGCCTGCCGGCCGTCTCCCGCCACCTGAAGGTGCTGGAAGGCGCGGGCCTGATCAGCCGCACCCGCGAGGCCCAACTGCGGCCCTGCAAGCTGGAGCCCGAAGCGTTGAAACAGGCGTTCTCATGGATGGAGACCTATCGCCGCTTTTGGGACGACAGCTTCGACCGCATGGCCGCCTATCTGGCCGAGCTGCAGACCCAGAGCGCCCAGACCGCCCAAACCAAGGCCTCGCAGCCCTCAAGTCTCAAGCCCCCCAAGCCCACGGAGCCCAAGGCATGACCGATGTCGCCTCCCCTACCCCCTCGCCGGCGACCTCGGTCGTGCAGGACGACGAACTGCTGATCGAGCGGATCTTCGACGCCCCGCGCGACCTGGTCTTCTCGGTCTGGACCCAGCCCGAACACCTGATGCGCTGGTGGGGGCCCAAGACCTTCACCGCGATCGGCATCGAGCAGGACTTCCGCGTCGGCGGCGCCTACCGCTTCGGGATGCGCAGCGAGGAAGGCCGCGAGATCTGGAAGTCGGGCGTCTACCAGGAGATCGTCCCCGGCGAGCGCATCGTCATGACCTTCAAGTGGGAGGACGGCGCCTGGGACGTCGACAACCTGGTCACCGTCACCTTCCTGCCGATGGCCAGCGGCCGGACGCTGCTGCGCTTCCACCAGACCCCCTTCAAGACCGTGGCCGCCCGCGATTCCCACATCGGCGGCTGGACCAGCCTGTTCGAGAAGCTCACCACCTATCTGGAGACCGTCCAATGAACGCCCAAATCTCCCTTGGGACCCAAAGCCCCCCCGTCGTTTCCGCCTTCGCCTGGGTGCCCGACTTCGCCCGCGGCCACGTGCGCGACCTCCGCGTCCGCTGGGCCCACGAAGAGGCCGGCCTGCCCTACGGCGTCCAGAAGCTGGCGACCGGCGAGAACGCCGGCGCCTATCGCGACCAACAGCCCTTCGGCCAGGTGCCGGCCTATCGCGACGGCGAGGTCGAGATGTTCGAGAGCGGCGCGATCGTGCTGCACATCGCCGAGCAGTCGGAAGTCCTGCTGCCGCGCGACCCGGCCGGCCGGGCCCGGGCCCTGACCTGGATGTTCTGCGCCCTGAACACCATGGAGATCCCGATCGGCAGCCTGGCCGACATCGACATCTTCAACACCGGCGCCGAGTGGACCAAAGAGCGTCGCCCGGCCGTCGAGGCCTGGGTCCGCAAGCGCCTGGCCGAGCTGGCCCTGCGCCTGGGCGACAACCTTTATCTGGACGGCGATAGCTTCACGGCTGGCGACCTGCTGATGACCGACGTGCTGCGCAACGCGCCCGCCGCCCTGCTGGCCGAGCAGCCCAAGCTGGCGGCCTATGTCGAGCGCTGCACGGCCCGCCCGGCCTTCCAGAAGGCCATGGCCGCCCAGCTCAGCGACTTCACCGGCGCGCCGCCGCCCGGGTGGAACTGAGGAGGCGAGGCCTTACCGGCTAGAGCTATTTTACGTGTCATCCCGGAAGCCTCGCAGAGGCTATCCGGGACCGCCGGAAGCGCTGAGCGTCTAGCGCTCCCGGCTCTCCGCTGCGCTGCGGCCGGGATGACAGGATATTTTGGATCGGCTTCGGGTGGCGCTCCGCCCAACCCGCACCCCCCAAACGAAAATAGGCCAGCGCGAGCGCTGGCCTATTCTTTTGGACCAAGGTCCAGATGCGAGGGTCGATTAGACCGCTTGCAGCTGGCCGGCCGAGGTCTTGCCGCTGCGGCGGTCTTGTTCCAGCTCGTACGAGACCTTTTGGCCTTCGTTCAGCGAGCCGAGGCCAGCGCGTTCAACGGCCGAGATGTGCACGAACACGTCAGCGCCGCCGTTGTCGGGTTGGATGAAGCCGAAGCCCTTGGTGCCGTTGAACCACTTCACGGTGCCGGTAGCCATGGATGAAATCCTTTTAGTCATAGGTGTTCGTCACCCGGGAACGTCCTGGCTGACGATCAAATTTCGTTGGAAGTTCGGGGGGCGCGTCCGGCGCTCCACAGGGGGAGCAAGGAATAGCAGGCCGAGCGGCAGCGAATTCGATGAGCCCATTTAGCCTCAACTTATTTTCGGAATCAAGAAGAATAATTTCGCCGACTTTTCGAGGATAGCCGCACCCAAAGCTCTGCTTCGCGCGTTTTCGTCTTGGGACGACCTTTTATGGCGGCGCCGGAGCTTTACCATGACCTTGATCGAGAAGATCCCCACGCTCAGTGACGCCGAGCTGAAGATTCTGCTGTCCAACGCCCGCCGGCTGGACGTCACCGGCACCCCGGCCCAGCGCAGCGAGGTCGCCATCGTGATCACGCCACTGGAACGCGAGGCCTCGCGCCGGCGCGCCCTGCGCGCGCCGCGCCGCTAGACGGCTCCCTCTTAGGCCTTGCGAGAGTCATAATTGCAATTCATTCTCAGGAGCATCATCGCGAAGGAGACGACGATGGTTCTGCGGATGACGGGCGCCAGTTGGCTGGCCACGATGATGCGATCCGAACGCGCGCCCGACGAACGGCCCGCGCCAGCGCCGGCTTGGCTGCTGGACGACGCCATCGAACCCGAGGTGCTCGAGGCGCTGGAGCGATTGGTGGCGGCCGACGCGCGGTGACCAAGATGCTCCCGCTCGCAGGAGAGGAGCTGGAAGGCGTTAGGTCAGCGCTTTGCGCGCCGCTTCCCAATATTGGGCGCCGGTGATCAGGGTGACCAGGGTGGCCAGCCACAGCAGGGCGTGGGCCACGATCGTGAAGCCGCCCATCAGGCTGGGCTCCGGCGGCAGGCCGAAGGCGCCCCACGACGCCAGGATCAGTTCGGCGCCGATGGCCACCAGCTGCAGGGTGGTCTTCCACTTGGCCAGCAGGGTCACCGGCAGCTTGACGCCCTTGCCGGCCCCGACCTCGCGCAGGGCGCTGACCGCGAATTCGCGGAACAGGATCAGGCCGGCGGGCAGCACGACCATGGCGTTGGGGCCCAGGGCCATCAGGCCCAGCAGGGCGCCGCAGACCAGGATCTTGTCGCCGATCGGGTCCAGGATCGCGCCCCAGACGCTGACCGCGTCCAGCTTGCGGGCCAGCCAGCCGTCGAAGAAGTCGGTCACCGAGGCGACGACGAAGGCGTAGAACGCCCACCGTTCCAGCCGCAGCTGGCTCTCCGCCGTCAGCTGGTCGCTCAGCCACGGCACGGCGCCGGCGGCAGCCGCCAGGGCGACAAACATGAACAGCGCCATCGCGAGGCGCGAGCCGGTCAGGATGTTGGGCAGGTTCTTCATGGCCGTCTCATAACGCACAACTCGCCGACACGGCTACGGCCCTGCTTGTTAACCGAGAGCGCCGATTTTTGGGACGCCGGCCGCGACTTGCTTCGCTATACAAGCTGGGAGAGCGACGGCGCTCTTGTCGCAGCGGGCGCGCCTAGCGCATGAAACGGCTCGGAGAGGGTGATTTCGGCGAGCGTCGCCGCATCGGTTCGGTGCGCGGCCGGCTCGTCCTCCTGACCGTCAGCCTGCTGGCGCCCGCCCTGATCTCGATGGGCTTCCTGCTGGCCGGAGCCGACCGGGAGTCGCGCGGACAGCTCTACCAGCAGCTGGTCACCACCGCCCGGGCCCTGTCCGGCGCCGTCGACCGCCAGGCCGCCACCGGCATCTCGATCGCCGAGACCCTGGCCACCGACCAGGCCCTGATCAACGGTGACTGGGCCGGCTTCCACGCCCGCGCCGAGCGCGCCACCGAGCGCCGTTCCGGCTGGATCGTGGTCGCCGACGCCGACGGCCAGCAGGTCGTCAACACCCTGAAGCCCTACGGGACGCCCCTACCCCGCATCAAGCGGCCGGCCTCCGAGGCCAGCGCCTATTCGGCTGGCCGCAGCAAGGTCTCGGACCTGATCGCCGGGCCCGTGGCCCGCAGGCCGGTGATCACCGTCGGCACGCCGATCATGGTCAAGGGCCGGCTGTACGTCCTGTCCTATGTCGTGGAGTCGGCCTCGTTCACCTCGGTGTTCCGCCAGCAGCGCGTGCCCGACCGCTGGGTCGCCACCCTGCTGGACAACAACCGCCACGTGATCGCCCGCTCGCGGCTGAACGAGAAGTTCACCGGCGCCCTGGCCTCCAAGGACATGGAGGAGAACCTCCGCCACTCGACCGAGGGGGTGAACAAGAGCGTGTCTCTGGAAGGCGTGCCGACCATGGTCGCCTACACCCGCTCGCCCCAGACCGGCTGGACCCTGGTGGTGTCGATCCCGCGCGAGGAGCTGACCAGCACGGTCAACCGCTCAGTCGCCCTGGGCAGCGGCGTCTTCCTGCTGCTGCTGATCATCGGCATCGGCCTGTCGCTGCTCTATGCCCGCCGCATCAATGACGAGATGCGCCAGCTGGTTCTGGACGCCAACGCCATCGGCCGCGCCGAGACCCTGCCGCCCGCCAATCCCGACGCCCTGGAAGAGATCGCCGCCGTCCACGCCGCCCTGCGCGCGGCCTCGCGCGAGCTGAAGGCCCGCGAGGAGCGCCAGGGGGTGATGATCAACGAGCTGAACCACCGGGTGAAGAACACCCTGGCCACCGTCCAGGCCCTGGCCCGCCAGACCTTCGCCAAGGTGAAGGGCGCGCCGGTCGAGGTGTTCACCGATCGGCTGATCGCCCTGTCCGGGGCCCACGACCTCTTGACCCGCACCGGCTGGCGCGAGGCCGAGATGGCCGCCCTGGTCGAGGTCAGCCTGGGCGCGCACGTCGACCGCGTCGATCGCGCCGGCCCCGACGTGGCCCTGGCCCCGCATACGGCCGTGGGCCTGTCGATGGTGTTCCACGAGCTGGCCACCAACAGCGCCAAGTACGGCGCCCTGTCGTCGCCAGAGGGCCGCGTCGAGGTGTTCTGGCGCGTCGATCCGGTGACCGACAAACTGGCCTTCACCTGGCGCGACATCGGCGGTCCGCCCGTCAGTCCGCCCAAGACCCCCGGCTTCGGCACCCGCCTGATCGAGAGCTCGATCCGCCGCGAGCAGAAGGGCCAGGCGCGGTTCGACTTCCGCCCCGACGGCCTGGTCTTCGAGGCCAGCCTGCCGCTGCCCGAGGCCGTGCGCTGGAGCAACGCCTTCTGATGGCCGACGAAGCCGCTTTGGTGGCGGCCTTCGCCCGCGACGAACGCCTGCCGCCGGCCTTCGCCGACCTCGCCGCCCGCCTGCATCGGCCGCTGGCCGCGCGGATCGCCGCGTGGGCGGCGAGACGCGAAAGCCCGCTGGTGGTCGGGATCTGCGGGCCGCAGGGCTCAGGCAAGTCGACCCTGACGGCGCTGGTCGCCTGGCTGCTGGACGCCCGCGGCCTCAAGACCGCCGTCCTGTCGATCGACGACCTCTACCTCCCCCGGCCCGAGCGCCTGCGGCTGGCCGACGAGATCCATCCGCTGCTGGCCACGCGCGGCGTCCCCGGGACCCACGATCCCGGCCTGGGCCTGGCCGTGCTGGACGCCCTCGCCCAGCCGGAGACTACCGCCCTGCCCCGCTTCGACAAGGCGCAGGACGACCGCGCGCCGCCGAGCGACTGGCCGTCGTTCGAGGGCCCGGCCGACGTGGTGCTGCTGGAAGGCTGGTGCGTCGGTACAAGGCCACAGCCGTCCGAGGCCCTGGCGGCGCCGGTCAACGCCCTGGAGCGCGACGAGGACCCTGACGGCGCCTGGCGCGGCTTCGCCAACGTCGCCCTGGCCGGATCGTACGCGGCCCTATTCGCCCGGCTCGACCGCCTGGTGCTGATGACCGCCCCCGACTTCGCCGTGGTTCGCCAGTGGCGCGGCGAGCAGGAGGCGCGGCTGCGCCAGCGTCTCGAAGCCCAAGGCCGCGACCCGGCCCTGGCCATGGACGAGGCCGCCCTTGACCGCTTCGTCGCCCACTACGAGCGCCTGACCCGCTGGATCGCCGACGACCTGCCCGCGGCCGCCGACGTGGTCGTGCGGCTGGACGCGCAACGGCGGCCGGCGGAAAGCCTGGCGCTTAACGCCTAGGTCGATCTCAAATCACTGCCTTCCTCGCCCTCGTGGCGAGGACCCATGGCGCGGCCGGGCTCAGCGGTCGCTAGCGGAGGCCGCCAGCGTGGACGCGCACGGCCTCACGCCCCGGCCGCTGAACGCTGGGCCCTAGGCACAAGGCCTAGGGAGGCAGGGTTTTGCTGGGCTAGGCACGGTCAAGCGCGCTCGCTAATCAGCGTTCCATGACCGCCTACACCAACGACGACATCGCCGCCTTGGCCGAGCGCCTGCTGGACCGCACCCTGCCCAAGGACCAGTGGACCCATGCGGCCCACCTGACGGCCACCCTGCGCCTGGTCCGCACGCGCGACGCGGGGCTGGAGCGCGACCTGCCGGGGATCATCCGCGCCTACAACGTCGCGGTCGGCGGGGTGAACGACGACCAGAACGGCTATCACGAGACCATCACCCAGGCCTATCTCGCCGCCATCCGCGCGTTCGTGGCCGGCCTGCCGGCCGAGATCGGCGACGCCGAGGCCGCGGCCCGGCTGCTGGCCACCCCGATGGGCGACAAGGCCTGGCCGCTGACCCACTGGTCGCGCGAGCGGCTGTTCTCGGTGGACGCGCGGCGCGGCTGGGTGGATCCGGACCTCAAGCCCTTGGACCACCCGCCCGAAGCATAGCTAAGGCGCGTAAGGCCCGACGCGCTCGTGCACGACCGCCTGACGATCGACATGGATCCGTCGCCAGGCGGGATTGGCGTCCAGGACCGCGACGGCCGGGTCATCGGGCGTGAAGATCGTCCAGGCGACACGATGGTCGCGGGCCAGCTTTTCCAGCGCGGCGGGGTCGGGGCTGACGGCGGCGAAATAGGCGGCGCTGAACGCGTCGCCGTACATGTCGGCGCGGCCGTCGATGAACGGCCGGACGCCCTTGTAGATCAGATAGCCGCCAAAGCCGTAGCCGTTCAGGACCGGCCGGGCCTTCAGCTCCGCCGGCACGCTGGCCAGCGCGGTGACCGGGCTGTTGAGGCCGTCGCCCCGCTGCAACGGCAGGGCCAGGCGCAGGCCGGCCAGGGCGAGACAGGCGACGCCGAAACCGACCAGCCAGGCCCGGGGCGTCCGGGTGCCTCGCGCCTCGTGCCCCAGCGCCTCGGCCAGCGGCCGCGCCAGCAGCAGCGGCGCGATCGCCACCAGCACCAGCTGGTGGCGGACGTGCTGCAAGGCCATGAACAGCAAGGCCAGCAGCAGCAACAGCCGGATCGGCGGAACCTTCACGCCTCGACCCAGGCAGACGAACAGGGTCGCCAGCAGAGCGGCCATGAACGGCGTGACGTGCGAGAAGTCCTGGGCTCGCCACTCCGTGATCTGGGGCAGCACGGTCATGGTCATCAGCTGGAACGGAAACAGCAGCGCCCGGGGCCCGTGCGGGGTGACCACCGCGCAGGCCAGGCTGACCAGGCCGAACAGGCCCCAGTCGCGCAGCACCTTCATCCGGTCGGCGCCCGGCGCGGTCAGGGCCTCCAGCCCGAACGCGCCGGCGACCACGAAGCCGAACACATAGCTGCCGTGCAGGTTGGCCCACAGCGTCATCAGCAGGGCGAAGGCCAGGCGCGGCGCCCGGTTCGCGTCGCGCGCCGCCAGCATCTCCAGGGTCCAGGCCAGCAGCAGCGGCAGCATGAACAGGTGCGGCCGGACCAGCAGGCTGCCGCCCATGCAGGCCAGGGACAGGGTCGTCGTCACGACCAGGGTCAGGCCGCCCAGGTCGCGCGACAGCCGCCGGGCCAGCAGCCAGGCCGAGCCGCCGGCGACGGCGGCGAACAGGACGACCACACCGCTCCATCCGGCGACGCGGGCGGCCAGGGCCATCAGCGCCTCGGACAGCCACTCGTGCGCCACCCAGGGATGGCCGGCCATTGTGTAGGAGAACACGTCGCGGTCGGGGACGCGGCCGTGGGCCAGGATCCACTCGCCGGTGGCCATGTGCCACCAGGTGTCGCCGTCGTTGAGCGCCTGGGGCGCGAACAGCACCACGGCCGCCATCACCAGCGCCGCCGCCAGCGGCGTGGCGAGGCGGGCGAGCGCGGTCTCGGACGGTTGGGTCACGGCGGCCTCCCCTTCGCCAAAAGGGCTAAACCCAAGGCCTGAACAGACCGTTGTCTGGCCCCCGGATCAGCGCGCGTCGGCGCCCTTAAGGGGATTTCTTGAACCGGCTGTACAAAAAACGGAAGGACCGCGCGACAGGCTCGGTCTATGTGCGATTTCCATGACCGATCGCCTCCACGCCTACCTGCGCGGCCCTCTCCTGCGCGGCAAAAGCCCCATCCGTCCGATCGACGCCCTGCGCGGCGGGGCCGGGGCCTTGCTGGGCCTGGTGTTCGCCGGGATCCTGGGACGCTTCGCTGTCGGAGGCGGCGACTGGCTGCATCCGCTGCTGGTGGCGCCGATCGGGGCCTCGGCGGTGCTGGTGTTCGCCGTGCCCGCTAGTCCGCTGGCCCAGCCGCGCGCGGTGCTGGGCGGCAACATCGTCTCGGCCCTGGTCGGGATCACCGTGGCCATGCTGTTTCCGCAGCAGCCTCTGGTCGCCGCGCCCCTGGCGGTCGGGACCGCGATCGGGATGATGATGCTGCTGGGGTGCCTGCACCCGCCCGGCGGGGCGGTGGCCCTGATCTGCGTGATCGGCGGGCCGGCGGTGACCAAGGCCGGCTATCTGTTCGCCTTCAATCCGGTGGCGGTGGACTCGCTGCTGCTGGTCGGCGCCGGGATGCTCTGGGGCAAGGCGACCCGGCACTCGTATCCGCACCGGGTCCCCGCACCCGCCAGTCCGCACCACACCCAGGACCCCGCCCCCGCCGCCCGCATCGGCTACAGCCCCGTCGACCTCGACCAGGCCCTGGCCCGCTACGGCGAGCTGCTGGACGTCAGCCGCGAGGACCTGGACGCCCTGTTCCGCGAGGTCGAGCTGTCGGCCGCCCAGCGCCTGCACGCCCAGATCCGCTGCGGCGACGTGATGTCGAGGGACGTGATCAGCCTGCACCACGACCAGTCGGCCGAAAGCGCTCTGGCCTATATGCGCGAGCACGAGCTGCGCGCCGCCCCCGTGGTCGACGCCGACGGCCGGGTCATCGGCATGGCCCGCCGCGCCGAGCTGCAAGCCAACCGCCGCCGGACGGTCGAGGCGGCGCTGGATCCGTTCGTGCACAAGGTCATGGAAAGCACGCCGATCGCGGCCCTGCTGCCGATCCTGTCCAGCGGCCACACCCACGAGGCCATGGTCGTCGACGGCGACCGCCGCCTGATCGGCGTGATCACCCAGACCGACCTGATCGCGGTGCTGTACCGCGCCCATATCGTCGAGGCGGTGGTGGGGGCTTAGGGTTTCATCCCAGCGCCCCCTCCGTCACGCCGCGTATTCGCGGCGCGCCACCTCCCCCGCTTCGCAAGGGAGGAGGAAACCGTCCCCCTCCTCACCCGTGAAACGGGGGAGGTGGATCGACGCCGAAGGCGGCGAGACGGAGGGGGCGTCGGGCCACGCCCGCCATGCATTTCCCACGCCAAGCCTTGCCGAACGCCGATCCGGCGACCATCGTTCGCGCGACAAAAAACAAAGCGGGAAGCGTCCGAATGATCGTCGTCCACCACCTCAACAACTCGCGCAGCCAGCGCGTCCTGTGGCTGCTGGAGGAGCTGGGCCTTCCCTACGAGATCAAGCCCTACCAGCGCGACGCCCAGACCATGCTGGCCCCACCCGAGCTGCGGGCCATCCATCCGCTGGGCAAATCACCGGTGGTCACCGACGGCGACAAGGTGATCGCCGAGACCGGGGCGATCGTCGAATATATCCTGGAGACCTATGGCCAGGGCCGGCTGATCCCGGCCGTCGGAACACCCGAACGCCTGCGCTACACCTACTGGCTGCACTATGCCGAGGGCTCGGCCATGACGCCGCTGCTGCTGAAGCTGGTGTTCACGGCCCTGCCCAACCGCGCGCCCGGCCTGCTGAAGGGCTTGGTCAAGGCGATCGCCGCCAAGGCCCAGGCCGGCTTCGTCGATCCGCAGCTGAAGGCCCATGTCGACTACTGGGAGGCCGAGCTTGCCAAGTCCGAATGGTTCGCCGGCGCCGAGATGACCGGGGCCGACATCATGATGAGCTTCCCGTTGGAAGCCGGCGCCGCCCGCGCCGGGGCGTCGAACCGACCGCGCGTCAAAGCGTTCCTGGACAAGATCCACGCCCGCCCCGCCTTCCAGCGCGCCCTCGAGCGCGGCGGGCCGTATGCCTACGCATAGAGGGTTGCTGCCAAAAACCATCATGCGCCCGCGCTAGCGTCCGGACTCAATTGAGCGACTACATGACTGAGAGACATCAAAGCTCTTAAACCTCGTCATCCCGGAAGCCTCGCAGAGGCTATCTGGGACCCAGGGGCCGACGCACTGCGGTGGCCCCTGGGTCCCGGCTCTCCGCGCGACGCGCTCCGGCCGGGATGACGAGGGGATGGGCGTTGTTCAATTGATCACGGACCCTAGCGTCCGCCACCCCACAAGGAGGACCTCATGAAGATCGTCACCAGCCTCAGCTTCAAGGGCGAATGCCGCCAAGCCTTTGATTTCTATGCCCAGGTTCTAGGCGGCAAGGTCACCGCCGCCTTCCCGTTCGGCGAGGGCCCGCCCGACATGCCGGTCGATCCCCAGTACAAGGATTGGCTGATGCACGCCTGGCTGGACGTCGGCGACCAGTCGATCATGGGCGCGGACATGCCGCCCGAGTTCGCCCCCAACATCGACAAGCCCAAGAACGGCTTCGACGTCACCTACCACACCGACGACCCGACCGAGGCCCGCCGGGTGTTCGACGCCCTGTCCGAGGGCGGCAAGGTCGGCATGGCTTTCGCCCCGACCTTCTGGTCGCCCGGCTATGGCAGCTTCACCGACAAGTTCGGCATCCCCTGGATGATCAACACGGTGCCGAAAGAGGGCTGAGGCTGTCGGCACTATCCCGCGACAACCGAGGGAACGGGGACAGCCGGGCGACGTTTAGCTTCGCCGACATCGCCCGGCGCTCGCCCCTATAGCCAAGCTCGCCCCTTGCTTATCGGGAACTGGGCGCCTATCCTCCCAGCCCCCGGTGGCGTGCGCCCGCGACCGGAAGTCTTTCCTCCCAAGGCGTCCGAGCTAAAATCCGCAATGGAAAAAGTGCCGATGACCGTCGCGGGGTATCAAACCCTCGACGAAGAACTGAAGCGTTTGAAGACCATCGAACGACCGGCCGTGATCGCCGCGATCTCGGAGGCGCGCCAGCATGGCGACCTGTCGGAAAACGCGGAGTATCACGCCGCGAAAGAACGTCAGGGCTGGATCGAAGGCCAGATCGCCGAGATCGAGGACAAGATCGCGCGCGCCCAGGTGATCGACGTGTCGAAACTGTCGGGAAAGCAGGTGAAGTTCGGCGCGACCGTGTCGGTGATCGACGAGGACACCGAGGACTCGGCTCGCTACCAGATCGTGGGCGAGCACGAGGCCGACGTGAAATCGGGCCGCATCTCCGTGTCCTCGCCGCTGTCGCGCGCGATGATCGGCAAGGAGGTCGGCGAGGTGGTCGAGGTCAACACCCCCGGCGGCACCAAGGCCTACGAGATCCTCAAGGTGGAGTGGCTGTAAGGCGGTCTTCCGCCCCAGCTGCGCCATAAATACGGTTCAATGGAGCGAGGCCGCTTTTCGAGCGGCCTTGTTTCGTTTGCGTGTCCAGGGTCGGTGATTTGACCGAAGCTCCCAAAACCGCGTCGAAGGCTCCGCCCCTCAAGATCTGGGCCGTGTCCGACGGACGCGCCGGCATCGAGGCCCAGGTCGTGGGCCTGTCGGAAGCGATCGCACGCCTGGTCCCCTGTGAGGTCGAGATCAAGCGCGTGGCCTGGAAGGGCCGCGTCGGTCGGCTGCCGTGGTGGCTGAACCTGCTGCCCAAGCGCTGGCTGACGCCCGAAAGCGGCATTCCCCAGAGCAAGGGGCCCCAGGACAAGGACGGCGAGTGGCCCGATCTGTGGATCGCCGCCGGCCGCGCCACCCTGCCCCTGTCGATCCGCGCCAAGCGCTGGTCCGGCGGCAAGACCTATGTGGTCCAGATCCAGGATCCTCGCGTGCCGGCCACCATGTTCGACCTGGTGATCCCGCCCAAGCACGACCGCATGTCGGGCGACAACATCCTGGCCATCACCGGCTCGCCGCACCGGGTGACGCCCCAGCGGCTCGCGGCCGAGTACGAAGCGTTCAAGGCCCTGATCGATCCCCTGCCCCGCCCGCGCGTGGCGGTGCTGGTCGGCGGCCGGTCCAAGGCCTTCGACCTGTCCAGCGAGCGCGCGGCCCAGATCGCCCACTCGATCCAGATCCCGCTGGAGCAGGAAGGCGGCTCGCTGCTGATGACCTTCTCGCGCCGCACGCCCGACGCGGCCCGAGCCCTGATGACCGCGCGCCTGCGCCACCTGCCCGGCATGATCTGGAATGGTGAAGGCGCGAACCCCTATTTCGCCTTCTTGGCGGCCGCCGACTACATCCTGGTCACCGAGGACTCGACCAACATGGCCACCGAGGCCGCCTCGACCGGCAAGCCGGTGTTCGTGCTGAAGATGGACGGCTCCAGCCTGAAGTTCCGGATGTTCCACGAGGAGCTGGAGAGCCAGGGCGCGGCGCGGCCCTACGGCGGCGCCTTCCATGGCTGGACCTACGAACCTGTCAACGAGACCGACCGCGCGGCGCGGGAAGTGCTGGCGCGGATCGGAGTGGCGATCCCGGAGGCGGCGATCCCCGAGGTGGCGATTGAGGCGCCGGTGGTCGAGGAGGTTCCGAAACCGAAGCGCAAGCCTCGGGCGAAGGTGATTGAGGCGGTCGTCGAGGCGCCCACGAAAAAGCCCGCGCCGAGGCCGAGGAAGCCCCGGGCGGCCAAGCCGAAAGCTTGATTTTTCCGGTTGCGAGGACGCGAATGTTCGCACAATGTTCTCGCCATGATTGAACTGCCGATCATACGCCCGCCAAGCAAGGCCGCCCGAAACGAGCAGCGCAAAGCGTTGGCGGCGACTTGTAATGCGGCAGCCGTGGCGCTTCTGGCTTCGGCGCTCCTCCAACCCCTGGTGTCAGGTCACGCCAATTCCTGGCTCGTCGCGGGCGCTCTGGTGGGCTTCATTGCCCTGCAAGGCGCTCTGCACTACATTCTGTATCGAGTGGAGGACTGAATGGATCCCGTCTTTCAATCGTTGCTGATCCTTCTGGTGTTCATCGGCTCCGCTTTCGGCGTCCATTGGTTCTTCATGCGCGGCTACTACCGCGAGCAGAAGAAACAGCGCGATCGAACGCTCTAGAAGCCGCCTTGTCCTGGTGTCCTTCCCCAGGCGATACCAGCGTATGATCCTCGCCATTCTTCAGGCCCGCATGAGCTCCACCCGCCTGCCGGGCAAGGTGCTGATGCCGATCGTGCGGCAGCCAATGATCGTGCGGCAGATCGAGCGCGTGGCGCGCGCCAAGCGCATCGACAAGCTGGTGGTGGCCACCTCCGACCGTCCCGAGGACGACGCTATCGAGGCCGCTGTCTGTCGCGAGGGGATCGCGGTGTTCCGAGGCTCATTGGACAACGTCCAGCAGCGCTTCATCGGGGCCCTGGACGCCCATCCGGCCGAGCACGTCGTGCGGCTGACCGCCGACTGCCCGTTGGCCGATCCCGACCTGATCGACGCGACCATTACGCTATGCCTGTCCAAGGCCGCCGACTACGCCAGCAACACGCCCGAAGGCCACGCCCACCCCAAGGGCACGGACGTCGAGGTGATGACCGCCGCCGCCTTGCGCCGCGCCGCCGCCGCCCCGACGCCGGAAGCCCGCGAGCACGTCACCTGGGACCTGAGACGTCAGTCCGGGAGCAGCGCCTGGCTGCCGTGCTTCCCCGACCAGGGCGCGGTGCGCTGGACCGTGGACCGGCCAGACGACTACGCCTTCGTGGCCTCGGTCTACGACACCCTCTATCCGAAGAACCGGGCCTTCACCTCGGACGACGTCCGGGCCTTCGTGCGCGGCCGTCCCGACCTGGCCGACTACGGCGGCGATCGGCGCGTATGACCAGGATCCTGTTCATCTGCGCCGCGGGCGCCAGCGTCGGCGGGGGGCACGTGATGCGCTCCCTGACCCTGGCCCGCGCCCTGGCCAAGCGCGGCGCGGTCTGCGCCTTCAAGGCCACGCCCGAGGTCGCCAAGGTCCTCGACGCCTTCGCTCCAGAGATGCCCCGCGCCGAGGACGACCAAGGCTTCGACGCCCTGGTGTTCGACAGCTACGCCCTCGCCGCCGACGACCACCGCGCCATGGCCAAGGGCCGGCCGACCCTGGTCATCGACGACCTGGCCGACCGCCCGCTGGCCGCAGAGCTGGTGCTGGACTCCGGCCCGGCGCGACGGGCGCAGGACTATGCCGGCCTGGTCGCCCCCGAGACGCGGCTGCTGCTCGGCCCCGCCTACGCCCCCGTGCGGCCGGCCTTCGCGGCGCTGCGCGAGGAGGCCCTGGCGCGGCGGGCCGGGACCCCGCCGGTGCGGCGGATCCTGGTGTCGCTGGGCCTGACCGACGTCGGCGGCATCACCGGCCGCGTGACGGCCCTGCTGGAGCCGATCGTCGGTGAGGTTGCCCTCGACCTCGTGCTGGGCGGCGGCGCGCCCAGCCTGCCGGCCCTGTGGGCCCTGGCGGCCGACGACCTGCGGCTGGAGCTTCATGTCGACACCCAGCACATGCCCGGCCTGCTGCTGGAGGCCGACCTGGCGATCGGGGCCGGCGGCTCCACGACCTGGGAGCGCTGCGTCCTGGCCCTGCCGACCCTGACCCTGATCCTGGCCGACAATCAGGTCGCCGCCGCCCGGGCGCTGGAGGCGGCGGGCGTGACGCCGTGCCTGGACGTCGCCGCGGCGGACTTCGACACCGCGTTTGTGACGGCCGTCGAGGGCCTGCTGGCCGACGGCCGCCAGCGCGCGGCCCTGTCGGCGGCCAGCGCGACGGTCTGCGACGGCCTGGGGGCCGACCGCGCGGCGGAGGCGTTCCTGGCCCTGGTCTAGGGCCAATCGACATTGATCTGAGGCAGGTACAAATCCCATCGCCTTCCTGGGCCCTGTGCCCAGGACCCATGTTCGAGGCCGGTGTGGACTCTTTGGGTTCGCGCCGCCGAAAGACCGTGAACTCAGCCTCAAATTCCGTTGAAGCTGAACCCTGGGTCCTGGGCACAAGGCCCAGGAAGGCGGGTAAATTCAACGCACAGTGAATGTCGATTGCCACCCCCCGCGAAAGCTCTAGCGAACGCCGTTCACTTACCGCATCCTCGCCCGCGACAATGGGAGGGCGGAAGATGGCGCGGGCGAAATCGGTGGTGGTCACGGGCGTGTCCACCGGCATCGGCTGGGGCGCGGTCAAGGTGCTGACGGCCCAGGGCTTCCACGTGTTCGGCAGCGTGCGCAAACAGGCCGACGCCGACCGGCTCTCGGCCGAATTCGGCGCGGCGTTCACGCCGCTGCTGTTCGACGTCACCGACGAGGCCGCCGTCCGCGCGGGCGCCCGCCAGGTCGAGGCGGCGCTGGAGGGCGAGACCCTGGCGGGCCTGGTCAACAACGCTGGGATCGCGGTGGCCGGACCGCTGCTGTACCTGTCCATCGACGACTGGCGCCAGCAGCTGGAGGTCAACCTGACCGGGGTGGTGATCGCCACCCAGGCCTTCGCGCCCCTGCTGGGCGCTGGAACCCGGGTGAAGGACCCCGGCCGGATCGTCAACATCTCGTCGGTCGGCGGCCGCAACGCCAACCCGTTCATGGCCCCCTACTGCACCAGCAAGTTCGGGCTGGAGGGGCTATCGGAATCCCTGCGCCGCGAGATGCTGCCGTTCGGGGTCGACGTGGTGGTGGTCGCGCCGGGCGCGGTGGCCACGCCGATCTGGGACAAGGCCGACCAGATCGACACCGCCCGCTATGCCAACACCGTCTACGGCCCGGCCCTGGAGCGGCTGCGCCAGTACATGCTGTCGATCGGCAAGTCCGGCCTGCCGCCCGAGCGGATCGGCGAGGCCATCGCCACGGCGCTGACGGCCCCGAACCCCAAGGTCCGCTACGTCGTCTCGCCCTCGCCCATGCAGGTGCTGATGACCGAGGTGCTGCCCAAGCGGACCCTGGACCGGATCACGGGCAAGCGGCTGGGCCTGCTGCCGGAATAATGGATTTAGCATTGTAATTCCACCTGAGCTGGCCCAGCATCGCGAGGTTGGCGTCGGGGGAATCAATGCCGAAGGATCGCATCGTCCTGCTGGACTCGCTGCGGGGTCTGGCGATCCTGGGCATCCTGCTCTGCAACATCCCGCTGGCGTTCGAGCCCGAGAGCGTGGCCGAGAGCGTGCCGTTCTGGCCGCATGGCCAGGCGCCCGCCAGCCTGGCGGTCTGGTGGATCACCCAGGTGTTCTTCCAGCAGAAGTTCTACACCCTGTTTGGCCTGCTGTTCGGGGCCTCGGTGCTGCTGGTCGGCGGCCCAACTGCGGGGGAAGGGGGCGGCGACCGCTCGCGAACCACCATGATCATCAAGCGGCTGCTGGCCTTGCTGGTGATCGGCTTCCTGCACGGCCTGTTCCTCTGGCAGGGCGACGTCCTGTCCTACTACGCCCTGATCGGCCTGGTCGTGCTGCTGGCCCGGAGCTGGTCGCCGCGCTGGCTGCTGACGGCGGGGATCGCGCTGCACCTGGTGGTCAACGGGCGGAAGCTGTGGCGGTCGCTCGGCCGCGCCGCGACCTTCGACAAGCCGATGCCGCCGGAGATGCTGGCCCGCATCGCCAAGGACACCCGGGAGCAGACCGCCGCCTACTCCGGCGACTTCGCCAGCTCCCTGGCCCAGAACGCCCACGGCTACTGGGACTTCTTCATCGGCTCGTGGAAATGGTTTCCGACTTGGCCGCTGATCGTGGTGGCCTTGATGCTGATGGGCATGGGCCTTTTCAAGATCGGCTGGCTGAAGGGTCAGGCCTCGCCGGCCGTGCACAAGGCGCTGGTGGCGATCGGCGCCTCGGCGATGGTGCTGGTGGCCGCCGTCGAGAGCTTCTACCTGGCGGTCCCCTCGCACCCGATGCTGTTGGGCGGCCTAGCCTATTGGATGCAGAGCTTCACCGCCCCGGCCGTCAGCCTGGGCTATCTGGGCCTCTTGGCGCTGGCGGCCAACGCCAAGATCTGGCGCGCCATCCCCGCCACGCTCGCCCCCGTCGGCCAGATGGCCTTCACCAACTATCTGATGCAGTCGGTGATCATGACCGTGCTGTCCTACGGCGGCCGAGGCCCGGCGCTGTACGGCAAGCTGGACCGTCCGGCCTTGGCTGGGATCGTCGTCGCCACCTGGATCGCCCAGATCCTCTGGTCGCACTGGTGGCTGAAGCGCTTCACCATGGGTCCGCTGGAGTGGGTCTGGCGTCTGGCCTATCGCGGGCGGACGCCGCTGCGGCTGCCGGCGGAATCCGTATCGTAGCGCGACACGAACCCTTGCGATTTGTGTCGCGCTACGATACAGCTCCACTCGGAGGCGTCGATGGCTATCCAGAGCTTCAGGGACGCGCGAGCAAAGGCGATCTTTGACGGGATTGATCCCGGCAAGGGCTTCCCGTCCGATCTCATCCGCGCCGCGAAGCGCAAACTCGCGATGCTGAAAGACGCCACCACGTTGAACGATTTGCGTTTTCCACCTGGAAACCGTCTCGAAGCCTTATCCGGCGACCGACAGGGTCAGCACTCGATCCGGGTGAATGATCAGTTTCGACTGGTCTTTACATGGACGGATGCCGGTCCGGCGGACGTGGAGTTCGTGGATTATCATTGAGCGTGCCAGCGCTCGACCGAGAGGAAAAAAGCGATGGAAGCCCACATCGCCGACCCCAGCGATCCCCTCGCCCCCGTGCATCCGGGTGAGATCCTGCTGGAGGAGTTCATGAAGCCATACGGCCTGACCGCTGGCCGTGTCGCCGCGCGATTAAACATAGCGCGGCCACGGATCGAAAAGCTGGTGCGTGGCCAAACCCCGATCACCATCGATACGGCGTTGCGCCTGGAGCGCTTGTTCGGCTCCAGTGCTCAGTTCTGGCTGAATCTGCAGAACAGCTACGACCTGGACATGGCCAAACGTGGCACGGCGCCGGACATCGCCAGCATCGAGCCGTTCGCCGCCTAGCCCACCATCGACCAGTCCAGCGGCTCGCCACGCGCGATGTCCCGGGTGGCGGCTCGGCCCAGGACGTTGTCCAGCTCGGCGGGCGGCAGGCCGTTGCCGGGGCGGACCGAGCGGATGTTGGCGCGGGTCAGGGGCTCGCCGGCCTTGACGTCGGCGGTCACGTATAGCGAGCGGCGGAACAGCAAGGAGGCCTGCTCGGCGCCCAGCACGTCGTAATGCGCCGCGCCCAGGGCGGCCCAGGCGTTCTTGGTGTCGTCGACCAGGGCCTTGAACTCAGGCGGCTCCAGGCTGAAGGCCGCGTCGGGACCGCCGTCGGCGCGGGCCAGGGTGAAGTGCTTCTCGACGCAGCAGGCCCCCAAGGTCACCGCCGCCACCGAGGCGGCCGTGCCCGGTGTGTGGTCCGACAGGCCGATCGGGCAGCCGAAGCGGGCGGCCATGTCCGGGATCGTGCGAACGTTGGCGTCGGCGAAGGTGGCCGGATAGCTCGACACGCAGTGCAGCAGCAGCACGCCCGCCGCGCCGGCGCCCAACGCGGTGTCGAGCGCGGTCTGCATCTCCTGCAGGTTGGCCATGCCGGTCGAGATGATCAGCGGCTTGCCCTTGGACGCGGCGTATTTGATCAGCGGTAGGTCGACCGCCTCGAACGAGGCGATCTTGAAGGCCGGGGCGTCCAGGCTGTCCAGCAGGTCGACGGCGGTCTCGTCGAACGGGCTGGAGAAGATCGTCACGCCGCGTGCGCGGGCCCGCTCGAAGATGGCCGCGTGCCACTCGAACGGGGTCTGGGCCTCCTGGTAGAGCTCGTACAGGGTGCGCCCGTCCCACAGGCCGCCGTGGATCTTGAACTCGGGCCGGTCGACGTCCAGCGTGATGGTGTCGGCGGTGTAGGTCTGGATCTTGATGGCGTCGCAGCCGGTCTCGGCCGCCGCGTCGACCATCTGGAGACACCGCTCCAGGCTGCCGTTGTGATTGCCCGACAGCTCGCAGATCACATAGGGCGAGAAATCAGCGCCGATCTTGCGGCCATTTATCTCTATGAAAGGAGGGATCTCGATGAAGGGGGCGGACATGGACGGATGACCCGGAAACGTGGTTGCCGGCAGTTTAACCCCTCAAAAGTGGATGAGGCGTCAATCGCCGCCGCCACCGCCGCCGCCGTCACCGCAGCTTCCACCGCCGTCCGAGGATCCGCAGTCGCTCGACGCGTCCGCAGAACCGCTCGTGTCGCCGAAGAACGTCCCGCCATCGCCGCCGCCCTGGGCCTTCTTGGCCGACTGGACATGCAGCGCCGTGCCGATCCCCGCGCCCATCGCCACTCCGACGCCGAGGCCCACGGCCAGATTGCCGACCGCCAGCCCGAACGCCGTCCCCAGGGCGACGCCCACGCCAATCCCGATTGGAAGTCCGGCTTTCATCGTCCCACCTCGATCACGGTCACGTCGGCGATCATGCCGGTACTTTCTCCGTTCACCAAAAACCCAACCTCCGACCTCCCCGGCGAAAGCCGGGGTCCAGATACAGCCTGAGCGGTTTGGGTTTTCGCGCTTGAATACCGAGACCGGACCGTAGGCGCCCGTGGGTTCGATCTGGACCCCGGCTTTCGCCGGGGAGGTCGGAGTAGAATGGCTTAGAGCTTAAGCCGCATAGGCCAAGGCCGCGCGGACGTCATCGGCCTCGAGATAAGGATAGTCTTCGAGGATCTCCGCTGTGGTCATGCCATTGGCCAGCATTTCCAGGACGTCCTGCACACGGATCCGCAGGCCGCGGATGCAAGGCCGCCCTCCGACCTTGCCGGGTTCGATGGTAATGCGTTCCAGCAACGGGTTCATAACCGTATCATAACGTCGATGGCCGATGGCCGCCACCAGGCCGATAGAAGCTCGACGCGGCATGAGTTTTTCACCCTCCCCAGGGCATCGCCTCCGAACGGAATCGACACTATATCTGCGACCATGTCCACGACCGCTCCCCGCCACACCCGCTGCCTGATCATTGGTTCGGGCCCCGCCGGCTATACCGCCGCCATCTACGCCGCCCGCGCGCTGCTCAAGCCCGTGCTAATCGCCGGCATCCAGCCCGGCGGCCAGCTGACCATCACGACCGACGTCGAGAACTATCCCGGCTTCGCCGACGTCATCCAGGGCCCCTGGCTGATGGACCAGATGCGCGCCCAGGCCGAGCATGTCGGCACCGAGTTCGTCGGCGACATCGTCACCTCGGTCGACCTGTCCAAGCGTCCGTTCGCGGTCAAGACCGACAGCGGCCAGGACTGGATCGCCGAGACGATCATCATCGCCACCGGCGCCCAGGCCAAGTGGCTGGGCCTGGACAGCGAGAGCCGCTTCCAGGGCTTCGGCGTCAGCGCCTGCGCCACCTGCGACGGCTTCTTCTATCGCAACAAAGAGGTGATCGTGGTCGGCGGCGGCAACACCGCCGTCGAGGAGGCCCTGTTCCTGACCAGCTTCGCCAGCAAGGTCACCCTGGTCCACCGCAAGGACGAGCTGCGGGCCGAAAAGATCCTGCAGGAGCGCCTGCTGGCCCATCCGAAGATCGAGGTGGTCTGGGACAGCGTCATCGACGAGGTCCTGGGCCAGACCGATCCCATGGGCGTCACCGGCGCCCGCCTGAAGAACATCAAGACCGGCGAGACCACCGAGCTATCCGCGGACGGCGTGTTCGTCGCCATCGGCCACGCCCCGTCGTCGGAACTGTTCGCCGGCCAACTGGAAACCGGCCCCGGCGGCTATCTGAAGGTCAAGCCGGGCAGCGCCTCGACCGCGATCGAGGGCGTCTACGCCGCCGGCGACGTCACCGACGATGTCTATCGCCAGGCGGTCACGGCGGCCGGCATGGGCTGCATGGCGGCGCTGGAGGCGGTGCGCTTCCTGGCCGAGGAAGACCACAAGGCCGCCCACCACCCCATCAGCCACGCCGAGGCGAACAAGATCGGGGTCTGGTGAGGGCTCGATAGCTCTCCTCCCCCTCTGGGGGAGGGGGACCGGCGAACGCCGGTGGAGGGGCCCTGTGAGAGGGCCGACGCACGACCGCTTCGCGGACCCCCTCCGTCTCGATGCGTATTCGCATCGATCCACCTCCCCCTAATGGGGAGGAGAACCGATCAGTTCAACGGGTTCAGCAAACTCGGCGGCCGGGGCTTGGGTTTCGGCGGCGGGGGCGGCGGCGCGGCGGGGGCGGCGACGACGGCGGGCGGCGGTTCCGACACGGCCTCCAGGGCCTTGTTGATCTTGGCGATCTCGTCGGCCGTCGGGATCCGGCGGCCGGCCACCGTGCCCTGGGCGGTGTAGCGCTCGCCGGTCGGGGAATTGGGATCGGCGACGATCACCATCTTGGCGTCGGGCAGAACCAGGTTCGAGACCCCCAGCATCTGAGCCATCGCGCCCGTCGGCATCTGCGTCGTCGAGACGGTCTGGGCGGCCAGAACCTCGGGCGGGGCGGCCTCCAGGGTGCGCGGATCGGCGGCCATCAGGATCTCGGCCGAGACCGTCTCGTTGCCGGAATAGCGGCCGGTGAAGGCCTTCAGCGCCCCGGACGGGCCGGTCCAGCGATAGAAGATGTGCTGTCCGAACTGCCTCAGCTTGACCAGGGTCGGCGCCCAGTACGGCGAGACATAGTCGGCGTGATAGTGGGTGGCCGTGCCCACCGGCTTGAACACGAAGCCGGCGAGGGCCCGCTTGGCCACGGCCTGGGCGTTGGCCCACAGGGCCGGCACCGGCACGCGGGCCAGCGAGCCGTCGCAGGCGAAGCTGAACTGGCAGCCCGTCGTCCGCGCCGCGCCCTCGTAGATCACGCCGCAGATCGACTTGGGATAGCCCGGATGGCGCATCCGGTTGATCACCGTCTGGGCCACGGCCATCTGGCCCTCGCCCGGCTCGAACCCGGCCTCGTAATAGACCGCCTGGGCCAGGCAGTTCAGCGCCCGGGCGCGGGCGTCGGTCGAGCCGGTCAGCACGAACGGCTTGGCGGCCTCCAGGTCGTCCGGAGCGACGGGCCGCAGCGCGTTGATGATCCGCGCCTCGTCGAAGTCGGGCGCGCGGTCGCCGATGCGCGGAATGTCCTTGAGGTTGATCACCTCCCAGCCCTCGACGCGGCCCCAATAGTCCTTGTGCGGGCGCGGATCGTGACGCTTGGCCAGGGCCAGCATGGCCGGATCCATGTCGGCGACATAGTGCCGCAGGCCGCGCTCGCTGAAGGTGGAGGTGATGCGCATCAGGCCGCCCTCGCGACCCGTCCCGGCCGGCACGTAATAGGTCGCGCACGCCGAAAGCCCGCCGACGACCAGCACGGTCGCGGCGGCCCTCCAGGCCAGGTTCGTGGTCAGGGTCCCCACCCCTCCCCCGGGCGCGATTATTTGCTACCGAGGGTAGAGCGGATCATCCAGGCGTGTTTCTCGTGGGCCTGGAGGCGCTGGGTCAGAAGGTCGGCCGTGGCTTCGTCGCCGGCGTCGTCGGCGACCGGGAAGGCGTCGCGCAGAGTGCGGATAACCGTTTCGTTGTCGGCCTTCAGCTCGCTCAGCATGGCCTCCCACTCGTTCTCGGGATTGCCGTCCTTGATGCTGGAGAGGTTGCCGAAGGCGGCGTAGCCCTGCGGCGCCAACTCGCCCAGAGCGCGAATGCGTTCGGCGATATCGTCCAGCGCCGCCCACTCTTCCTGGTACTGGCCTTCGAGCAACACGTGCAAGGATTGGAAGTTCGGGCCGCGAACATTCCAGTGATAACCGTGCGTCTTCAGATAGAGCGCGTAGCTATCGGCGAGCACCTTGTTCAGCGACGCGGCGATCTCGGCGCGCTGCTTGGCGGTCAGTCCGGTATTGAGGGCGTCGGCCATCAATGATCTCCCGTGTTGCGTGCTCTAGGTAAGCGTGTCCATGCTCTTGGCAAGACATCTTTGCGGGGAGCGGAGATGCAGAACAAAGACGCCCCATCCATGATCGCCGACGAGCGCGGACGAATTCATGGCCTGATTAGCGCTTGGCTGATCCCTCCGGTTCCGCCGCCGGCCTGGCGATGCGCAGCCGCGGTGCTGATCGGCGTGGCGATGGCCGTGCTGATGCGGGTCGCGCTGCTGGGCTTGCACGGCGGCGTGGGCGCCACCCAGACCTTCTTTCCGGCGATCATGATGGTCACTCTGTTCGCCGGCTGGCGCTGGGGGATCGCCCCGATCGTCGCGGGCGCGGTCTTCGCCTGGTGGCTGTGGAGCGGCCAAGGCGCCGATCCGCTGACCGAGGACGAGCTGGCCACCATGGTCATCTACCTGATCTGCGCGGTCACGGTGCTGGCCGTCGCCGAAGGCCTGTGCGGCGCGATGCGCAGCCTGGCCAAGGCGCGGGAGGAGCGGGCCACGGTCGAGGCCCGGCTGCAGGTGACCCAAACCGCCGCTGGCGTCGGTCCCTGGGACGCCGACCTGAAGACCGGCCAGCTCTACCTGTCGCCGGGGGCGCGGCGGAACCTGGGCCTGTCCGAAGACGCGCCGGTGGATCCAACCAATCTGGTCCAGCATGTCCATCCCGACGACCGCGAGATGGTCCGCGAGCGCCTGCGCCGCGCGCTGAAGGCGCAGGAGGACTACGAGGTCGAATACCGCCTGGCCGACACCAGCCGCGGCGAGCGCTGGGTGCATGGCCGCGGTGAGGTGATCCACGACGAGGCCGGCCGCGCCGTGCGGATGATCGGGCTGAACTTCGACGTCACCAACCGCCGCCGCTCCGAGGAGCAGGTGCGCGAAAGCGAGGCGCGGTTCCGGAACCTGGCCGACAGCGCTCCGGCCTTGATGTGGGTCTCGCGGCCTGGCGGCATCCGCGAATTCGTCAACCGCGCCTATGTCGAGTTCGCCGGGCTCGACTATGACGGGGCGCTGACCATGGACTGGCGCACGCGCCTGTTTCCCGACGACCTGCCCGACATCCTCAAGGCCCAGGTCCAGGGCGAGGCCTCGCGCAGGCCGTTCAGCCTGGAGGGCCGCTATCGCCGCGCCGACGGCGAGTGGCGATGGCTGAAGTCGTTCTCCCAGCCGCGCTTCGGCCCCGACGGCGCCTTCATCGGCTTCATCGGCATCGCCTTCGACACCACCGACGCCAAGCAGGCCGAGGCCAATCTGACCGGCGTCAACGAACTGCTCGAGGAGCGGGTCTCGGCCGCCGTGGCCGAACGCGACGCGGCCCAGGCGGCCCTGCTGCAATCGCAGAAGCTGGAGGCGATCGGCCAGTTGACCGGCGGGGTGGCCCACGACTTCAACAACCTGCTGACCGTGATCATCGGCGCCCTGGACGTGGTCGAGCGCCATCCGGAGGACGAGCAGCGCCGCGACCGGATGATCGGCGCCGCCCTGGCCGCCGCCAGGCGCGGCGAGAAACTGACCCAGCACCTGCTGGCCTTCGCCCGCCGCCAGCCGCTGAAGCCCGAGATCTGCCGCGTCGACCGCCTGATCGCCGAGTGCGAGAGCCTGCTGAAGCGCGCTCTGGGCGACGCCTACACCTTCCACCTGCGCCTGGGCGCCGGCGTGCGCAGCGCCCGCATCGACGCCGGCCAGTTCGAGGCGGCCCTGCTGAACCTGGTGGTCAACGCCCGCGACGCCACCCCGCCCGGCGGCGAGGTCACCATCGAGTCCCGCCCCGTCACCCTGACCCGCAAGCAGGGCGAGCTGGAGCCGGGCCGCTATCTGCGCGTCGCCGTCCGCGACACCGGCATGGGCATGGACGCGGCCACCATCGCCCGGGCCGTGGAGCCCTTCTTCACCACCAAGGGCCCCGGCGAGGGCACCGGCCTGGGCCTGTCCCAGGTCTATGGCTTCGTCCGCCAGAGCGGCGGTTCGGTCGACATCGAGAGCAAGCCCGGCCACGGCGCGACCATCGCCCTGCTGCTGCCGGTGGTCGAGGGCGACACCGCCATCCATGTCGGCCCCAAGGTCGACCACGTCCAGGCCCAGGTCCCTTCACGCGTGCTGCTGGTCGAGGACGACCCGCAGGTGGCCGAGCTGGTCGACGCCATGCTGCACGATCTTGGACACTCGGTCGTGCGGGCCGGCGGGGTCGAGGAGGCCCTGGATCGCCTGGCGCACGACGACGCCATCCAGCTGGTCCTGAGCGACGTGATCATGCCCGGCGGCAAGAGCGGCGTGGACCTGGCCGAACAGCTGGCCACCGACCGTCCCGGCCTGCCGGTGGTGCTGTGCTCGGGCTATACCGGCGGCGATCAGGGACGCGCCCGCGCCGGCGACTGGCCGTTCATCAGCAAGCCCTTCTCGCTGGAGACCTTGGCCCAGGCGTTGGCGCAGGCAAGGCCGCACTAAGGGGCGTTCGCTTCAGGTTGAATCGCGCACCTCAAAATCTCCGTCTCCCCGGCGAAGGCCGGGGCCCAGGTGAAACCCACGAGCCGCTCAGGATGAATCTGGGTCCCGGCCTTCGCCGGGAAGACGGAAGAAAAAGCGAGCACGCCTCGATCTAAAATCAACGCGCTCTAGAGAACCGCGAGGCTTCGCCAGTTACGACTTAAAGGATATTAAAGGTCCTGAGGTTGTGACCCAGGAGCCTGGCCATGCGACGCGCCCTCGCGCCCATCGTAATGTCGAACGCCTTCGCGCTGGTGTCCCTCTCGGAGGGACAGGCGCAAGAACGCGCGCTCGACAGGATGACGATCGACGGCGTTCAAGGCGGAAGGATCGCGCTCGCCAAGGTTTGCCTGCCGGCGATCCTTGGCGCGCGATCGATCGAAGCGCTGGCCATCGCCCAAGGCATGCTTCCCGCCTCGGCGAACGAGGTTGGCGGCGGAAAGACCGACAAAGCCTGGCGGCTGGGGCTGGTCGAGCCCGCCTATGCGGTGGCCTGGAGCGACGGGGGTTGCACGGCCCTGGTCGAGAAAGGCTCCCGCGAAACCCTCCGCGCGATGGCCGAGAGCGAGATCCTTGGTCGCCCTGAAGGCTTCAAGCGCGGCTCGGTGGCGGTGGTTGAGGACGGGCGCTTGGAGCGAAGCCTCTATTGCGCACAGGTCCCGGGCGGCTGGGCGTTGGTCAGCATTACGGTCGCTGGACCGAAGCGCGTATCGCGGACCCGCGCCCTGTCTTCGACCGTCTATCTCAGGCCGACCCCTTCGGCCCTTTGCACGCCCGGCTGAGCTTCGCCGCCCACGGTCGAGATCTCCAAGTAAGAAAAACCTTCACCGAACCGACATGGAACCAGCCTATAGCGCGTACGCGCTAGGGCGCGGGACGGGACGAATCGCGCCCTGTCCGCTAGGTCCGGCGCATCTCCAGACGGCCACAAGGCCGCGAACAAGGTGTCTCTCCCCATGCGAACTGCCCCCTCGAAACTCGCCCTGCTGTTGGGCGCGGCCGCCGCGAGCCTGAGCTTCGCCGCCGCCGCCCACGCCCAGCAGGCCCCGGCCGATACGACCAGCGCCACCGCCCTGGACGCCATCGTCGTCACCGCCGAGCGCCGCTCGGAAAACCTGCAGAAGGTGCCGCTGTCGGTGGCCGCCGTCTCGGGCGACCAGCTGCGCGCCGTCACCGCCGACGGCGGCGACATCCTGGCGCTGTCGGGCAAGGTGCCCAGCTTCTACGCCGAGACCACCACGGGCCGGATCTTCCCGCGCTTCTACATCCGCGGCCTCGGCAATATCGACTTCTACCTCGGCGCCTCGCAGCCGGTGTCGATCATCCAGGACGACGTGGTGCTGGAACACGTGGTGCTGAAGTCGAACCCGGTGTTCGACGTCCAGCAGGTTGAAGTGCTGCGCGGCCCGCAAGGCTCGCTGTTCGGCCGCAACACCACCGCCGGCATCGTCAAGTTCGACACCCTCAAGCCGACCGACACCTATCAGGGCCGCTTCTCGGCCTCGTACGGCAGCTACGGCACGACCACGTTCGACGGCGGCGTCGGCGGCCCGCTGGCCGACGGCCTGATGTTCCGCGCCTCGGTCCTGTACCAGCACCGCGACGACTGGGTGGACAATACCTATGCCGGCGCCAGCGCCGACGGCACGATGTCGGCGAAGAAGAACGCCATGGGCGGCTTCACCGAAAAGGACGCCCGCCTGCAGATCCTGGCCAGGCCGAACGACAAGCTGTCGTTCCTGGTCTCGGCCCACGCGCGCAACTACGAAGGCACCTCGACCCTGTTCATGCGCCAGGCGCTGACCAAGGGCTCGAACACGCCGAACGCGCCGCGTGACAGCGTCGCGCTCGACGAGGCCAACAACAACCCGCAGGCCTACGACACCCAGGGCATCTCGGCCCATGTCGACTACGACTTCGGCCCGGTCACCCTGACCTCGATCAGCGCCTACGAGCACACCTCGGGCTACAGCCGGGGCGACACCGACGGCGGCGCGGCGGCCAACTTCCCGGTCGGCGGCGTGCCGAACGGCTTTGGCCAATCGCAAGGCCAGGTCCGCGACCTGGACCAGCTGACCCAGGAAATCCGCCTGGCCAGCAACGGCGACGGCCGCCTGAAGTGGCAGGTCGGCGGCATGTACTTCGACTCGCGCGACACCACCGACTTCTACCAGCGCGGCTATTTCCTGCTGCCCACCTCGGCCGGCTACAACCCCAACAACTGGGTGCGGTTGAACAACCTGAACACCTCGTGGGCGGTGTTCGGCCAGGCCAGCTACCAGCTGACCGACGCCCTGACCGTCACGGCCGGCCTGCGCGACACCTATGACGCCAAGAAGACCATCCTGGCCAAGACCTCGGCCAACGCCGCCGGCGTCTCGACCTATGGCGGCCGCCGCTATGTGCGCCTGGCCGACGAGCAGGTCAGCTGGGATCTCTCGGCCAACTACCAGGTCAATCCCGACGTCAGCCTGTACGCCCGCACGGCAAAGGGTTTCCGCGGCCCGACCATCCAGGGTCGCTCGGCGGTGTTCAACGCCGACTTCACCACGGCGGATTCGGAAACGATCCAGTCGTATGAAGTCGGCTTCAAGAGCTTCCTGCTCGACAACACCCTGCGCTTCAACGCCTCGGCCTTCACCTACGAGGTCAAGGACATCCAGCTGAACGGCAACGACAGCAACGGCAACGGCGTGCTGTTCAACGCCGACAAGGCCAAGGCCTACGGCGTCGAGGCCGACCTCGAATGGCGTCCCGTCCAGAACCTGCTGCTGACGGCCGGCGCCAGCTACCTGCACAGCGAGATCCAGGACAAGCGCGTCTACGCCCAGGTCTGCGCCCTGAACGGCGTGGTGGTCTGCACGGTCGAGAACCCCACCATCAAGGTGGGCGCCAACACCTTCGCCCAGATCGACGGCCAGCCGCTGCCGAACGCCCCGAAGTACAACCTGAACTTCACGGCCCGTTACAACGTGCCGGTGGGTGAGGCCGGCCGCCTGTTCGCGGCCACCGACTGGAACGTCCAGGGCTACACCAACTTCGTGCTCTACAAGACCCGCGAGTTCTACTCGAAGGGCAGCTTCGAGGGCGGGCTGAAGCTGGGCTACGAGAACCTGGACAAGGGCTACGAGGTCGCCGTGTTCGGTCGCAACATCACCAATGAGAAGAACCTCAAGGGCGTGATCGAGAACTACATGGCCGCGGTCTACAACGAGCCGCGCATCATCGGCGTCTCGCTGAGCGCCAAGCTGAAGTAAGGCGTTTTCGGCTTTTGCCGGAAGACATGGCCGCCCCGGAGCCCCGCGCTCCGGGGCGGTTTTGTTTGGGCGGAGACCTGCAGGGCCGGCCGCCGAACGACGTTCAGGCGCCGTTCACACAGCCAAGCTCTAACCTCTTGGCCAGCACAACCCTGGGGAGCGGTTCAAATGCGTGATCTTCCGATGCGAGGCCTGGTCGCCGGCGCGGTCTTCGTCGCCGCCGCGATCGTGACGGCCAGTTGCGCGACCATCAGCAAGGAACAGTGCCTGCAGGGCGACTGGCGCTCGGTCGGCTATGGCGATGGCGTTGACGGCCGGGCGATGAGCCGGCTGGACGAGCACGGCAAGGCCTGCGCCAAGGTCGGCGTGGCGCCCGATCCCGTCCTTTATAGCCTAGGCCGGACCGAGGGCCTGACGCGGTACTGCACCGAGATGAACGGCTTCCGGGTCGGTCGCGAGGGCGAGTACTACGCCAATGTCTGCCCCGCGCCGGTCGAGGCCGAGTTCCTGGGCGGCTACGCTGACGGCGAGCGGGTCCATGCCGCCACGCAGCGGCTGGAGACGGCCAGGCAAGACCTGAGCTCCGCCGACCAGCGCGCGGACAAGCGCGCCCGCCAGGCCGACGGCGTCGAGGACGAACTTCGCAATCCCAAGCTCACCGAGGAACAGATCCGCGAGCTGCGCGACCGCCTCGCCCGTCTGCGCCGCGAGCGCCGCGAGGCCATCGAGGACGGCCGCCGGGCCGATGCGGCGATCCGCGACGCCGAGCGTGAGGTCGACGATCTGAGGAACCGCTTCGCCCCGCACTACGGCGGGTGGTGAAAGGGCATAAAGAAAGGGCCGGCTCCTTTCGGAACCGGCCCCCTCGACGCACCCGAAGGTAGGTCGACTAGTACTCGAAGCGCACGCCCACCTTGAACGTACGGCCGACCAGGCCGGCGTAGTGGTAGGTGGTCAGGAAGTTCGGAGCCGAGGCGTAGGCGCCCGGCGCGATCGGAGCGCGCTTGTCAAACACGTTGCCGACGTTGGCGTACAGTTGCACGCCGTCCTTCACTTCCGCCGTGGCGTTCATGTCCACGTTGATGAACTTCTTGATGTTGCAGAACTTGCCGGCGATCGCGGCGTTGCCGGTGGCGTACGGGTTACCCGCCGTGCACTCGGTGCTGCCGTTGGTGTCGGCGGCGACCGACTTGATGCTGCCGACATAGTAGGCGGTGGCCGACAGCGTGTACTTCTCGCCGAAGGCCAGCGTGTTCTGCCAGTTGCCCTTCCAGTCCGGCGTGCCGTTACCCGACGACAGGTCGTACGGGCCCAGCGTGCCGGCGTACTTCTGCACTTCCGTGGCGGTGTGCAGGTCGTACTTCAGCAGGTGGGTGACTTCCACGCGGCTGGTCAGACGCAGGTTTTCGGTCAAGTTGAACTTGCCGGTGGCCGCGACGTCGACGCCCGAGGTGATCGCGTAGTTGGCGTTCACGTACGGGACGTTGATGATCAGGACGCGCGGTTGAGCGGTCGGGAACAGCGGGTCGGGCGCGTCGACGACGTTACAGGAGTAACCAGCGCCCACGGCGGCGACGGCGGCGCAACCAGCGGTTTGCGAGCCGGCGGCGTAGTACGCGGCCACGGCCTTGGAGATGTCCGGGCCCGAGGTGATCAGGTCCGACTTCTTCACGTTGTAGTAGTCGACGGTCAGGCTGAGCCAACGGGTCGGCTCGGCGATGACGCCGGCGGTGAAGCTACGCGACTTTTCCGGCTTCAGGTCCGGGTTGCCGGCCACGCCGCGACCCAGGCTGTAGGCCTGAGCGTACGGGTTGGTCGAACCACCGTGAGCGGCTTGGAAGGCCGTCGGCGGCGTGGTGGTCACGAAGCCGGCGTACTGCGAGCGCGGGCCCGATTCAGCGAAGGTCGGAGCGCGGAAGCCCTTCGAATAGGTGCCGCGGAACGCCAGTTGCTTGATCGGGGTGAACTTCGCGCCGAACTTCGGCGAGAAGTGGCTGAAGCCTTCCGAATAGTCATCGAAGCGGCCCGACACGTTCAGTTCGAGGGTGTCGAGGACCGGCGCGGCGACTTCGAAGAAGGCGGCCTTGACGGTGTGCTTGCCGAACGCCGAGGCGGTCGACAGGGTCCAGGTGTCCAGACGGGCGTTCTGGTTGTTGTTGACCAGGACTTCCTTGCGGATCTGACCGCCGACGGCCAGCTGCATGTCGCCGCCCGGCAGGGCCCACAGCGACTTGGTGATCGAGCCGTCCAACGACATCACCGACGAGTGCGACGGCGTGACCATGTCCGGCGAGACCGATTGACGGACCGCTTCGCTGTTCTTCGACGGATCGACGAAGTTGTACGAGCCGGTGTTGATGGCCTTCAGCGTGTTGGCGATGTTCAGATAGCCGTACTGGGTCAGCTTCAGGTTATCGCGCGCGCCGACGCCTTCGATGCGCCAGTTCCAGTCGTCGCCGAACGAACCGTTGAACCCGAAGGTGCCGCGGATGACTTCGTTCTGACGGTTGCTGCCCGAGTGGATGTCACCGAACAGATAGTAGATGCGAGCCGCGCCGTTGGCCGGATCAGCCGCGAACGCCGAGGCGAACGGGTTGTTCGGGTTCAGCGTGTGGGTCGGGTCGGTGGCGCAGTTGACGCCCGCCGCGCAGATCCACACCGGCAGCACGATGCCCGGGTTCGACGAAGCCAGCGACGGCGCGCCGCCGAAGGGCTGCGTGGCGCGCAGGGCGCGCGGGGCGCTCTTGATGTCGACTTCCGACTTCGAATAGCTGCCCGTCGCGTAGGCTTCGATGTTTTCGCTCAGACGGGCGCTGATGCGGCCGTTGAAGGCGTAACGCTTCTGCTTCGGCGCGATCTGGCTATAGGCGTCGACCAGGTTCCACTTACAACCCGTGCCGTTGGCCGAGGCCGACACTTGCGTGTAGGTGCCGTTGGTGCAGTTCAGGTTCAGCGACTGGTAGTTCGGGGTCAGCGGCGCGCCGACCTTGCCCGCGAGCGGGTTGTTCAGGTCCGACTGGCTGACGCGGGTCACGACGGCGTTCGGCGTGGCGCTGGTCAGGGCCTGGTCGGCGGTGTTGTTGTCCAGGCCGCCGATCGAGCTCAGGTCCTGGGTGTTGTACGGGAAGCCGCGGCTGTGGCTCGAGACCCGGCCGTTCGTCTGATATTCGGCGTTGACGTAGACGTTCCAGCCGCTCTCGGCGTAGTCGCCGTAGCCCAGGGTGATGTCGGCGCGGCGGTGCTCGGCGTCGCCGCGATCGCTTTCGCCGGCTTCCATGCTGCCCTTAACGCCGACGAATTGCTTCTTCAGCTTCAGGTTCACCACGCCGCCGATGGCGTCGGCGCCGTACGACGACGAGGCGCCGTCCTTCAGGACTTCAATGCGGTCGATCAGGCTGAACGGGATCGAGTTCAGGTCGACATAGGCGTTGTGGCCGTCGTCGTTGATCGGGAAGTTGGTCGAGCGCAGGCCGTCGACCAGAACCAGGGTCGACGAGACGCCCAGGCCGCGCAGCGAGACGGCCGAGCCGCCGGCGCTGAAGCCGCTCTGGAAGCCGGTGCCGATCGAGCCGGCGCCGTCGGCCGAGATCGAGCGGATGGCGTCGGCGGCGGTGCTGATGCCGGCGTGTTGCAGGTTTTCCGACGTCAGCACGGTGACCGGCGACGGCGTTTCGGTGTCGGTGCGGCGGAACAGCGAACCGGTGACGACAATTTCCTCAACTTGCGTCTGGTCAGCGGCCGGAGCGGCGGTTTGCGCGGCGGCTTGGCTGGCGCYCAGCACGGCCACGGCGGCGCCGCAGATCATGGTGGAAGCGAGCAAGCGCTCCCGGATGGTCTTGGTATTCAAGGTAAACTCCCCAGCGTCTCTGCGTGCGCATGCGGACATGCGCGATCCGGACTCACGGTGTGGAGTCCAGCTGGCCGGGAGCTACGAGCTTAATCGATCTGAGGTCAACGAACATTGCGAGCGTGAAATGCGACGCCAAACGGTTGTCTCATTAAAGTCACATCCCCGTCGAACGGCAATGTGAAGACCTAATCGGTCTCTGATAATAGCTTCGAAGAGCAGTTTACTACTTCTGATAATAAAAATCACCACTCATCGATGGAAAATGATGCACTACCGGGATCACCTTTTACTTGTATATAAAATACTGTACATTTGAATTGTCGTTTAACGCACATACGTTTCCGCGTATCCGCCCCAGTGACGGAATTTTTCTTCCACATTACGGATATGTAAGACGGAAACCTGACGAACCCGTCGCAGGTCTTGGCAAGGACGCACCGCTCAAACG
>NZ_JBFUJD010000034.1:0-46381 GCF_056401555.1 Caulobacter sp. P4_E5 | reverse complement strand
GCCTTGACCGTTTCCGAGGACACCGCGCCGATCTCGGTGGCGGCGGTCTGCGACCGCTCGGCCAGCTTGCGGACTTCCGAGGCGACGACGGCGAAGCCGCGACCGTGCTCGCCGGCCCGGGCGGCCTCGACGGCCGCATTCAGGGCCAGCAGATCGGTCTGGCGAGCGATCTCCTGCACGATGGTGATCTTTTCGGCGATTGTCTGCATGGCGTCGACCGCCTTGGCCACGGCCTGGCCCGAGACCTCTGCGTCGATCGCCGACTGGCGGGCGATCGTTTCCGTCTGGGCGGCGTTGTCGGCGTTCTGCTTGATGTTCGAGGCCATCTCTTCCATCGAAGCCGAAGCCTCTTCGGCCGACGAGGCCTGTTCAGTKGCGCCTTGGCTGACCTGTTCTGAGGCGGCCGACAGTTCCTGGCTGCCCGCCGATACGTTGTCCGAGGCCGAGATCGCGTCGGAGACCACGCCGCGCAGGCGTTCAATCATCCGCTCCAGCGCCAGGCCCATGACGTCCTTGTCGGACAGCGGCGTGGGTTGGACCGTGAGATCGCCGTCGGCCACCTTGTCGGCCAGGGCGGCGCTCTCGCGGAGATTGGCGACCATGCCGCGCAGGGAATGGCCAAGCACGTCCTTGTCCGACAGCGGCTTGACCTCTACCGACAGGTCGCCCGAAGCCACCTGATCGGCTAGAGCCGCCGTCGCGCGCAGGTTGGCGGTCATGCGATTGACGGTCTCGACCAAGTCCTTGATTTCGTCGTTGGTCTTGACGGTGACGCTCTGGCCGAGGTCGCCGAGCGCCACGGCCTTGGCCAGTCCGTCGATCTTGCCGAAGCCTTGGGCGATCGTGCGGGCAATCCAGACCGCGGCGGCGACCGCGAGCAGGGCCGAAACGAGGATCACGGCGATCAGGGCGTTGCGCGAGGCCGCATAGGCATGGTCGCTGGCGTCGTCCGCGGTGACCAGGCGCCTTTCCTGCAGCTCGACCAGATTATCGACCTCGCCGGTGATGCGATTGGTGATCTTGCGCTGCGCGTTATGCATCTGGTCGATGGCCCGGTCGCGGCGTCCGGCCAGGATGTCGCCGCGCATGATCTCGTCGCCCTCGGCGAACAGCGCCCAGTCGCGCGCCAAGGCCTCCCACTTCGGCTTGCCCTCCACCGAGGCGTGGCTAAGGCCGGCCTCAAGCAACGTCCGGACCTTTTCCTTGCTGGCTTCGGCCTTGGCGTTTTGGCTTTTCAGCTCCTCGGCGTCGTCGGCCAGGGCCATGTTTTTCTGAGCGCGGATCAACTGCAACAGCGCGATGCCCACGGCCTGGCTGCGCTGCAATTGCGCAACCGGCCCTTCGACCATCGCCTTTTGGCCAGTATTCAGCGACCGCAGCTGGTTCACCCCGAACAGGGTCGCCCCTACCATCATCAGGATGAGCGCCCCGAAGGTCAGGGCGAGTTTGAGCTTGATCGTCATGCGCATGGAGAACTCCGGCCCGCGTCAGCCTCGGGGCGAGGATTGGACAAACGACGGAAAGAGGCCCGCTCGCGCTGTATAAGACACGACGATAAACCCCCCGGCGCTATCAAAAAGGCCCGCCAATACTGGCGTTGCACGGATAAGACGTCGCCATTACCAGCGCGCCTTCGCCGAGACCGTTGACAGCACTTGTATTTATACATGAGACATCCGCCCAACCTGAGCCTTACGGCTGCTTTTCAAGTTGAATCGGCGATAAATACTTCCGCAAGTCTCTTCCGCACACGCTTAACGGGCGGTAAACTCAGCAACCGTTAGGATAGCGACATTCTGCCTCACCACCATTAAGCGAAGCCGGACGTCAAGCCGAGAAACGGTCCAGGTCAACGCAATAAAGCGCGCGCCGGCGGGCGGCGCGCGCTTTGACTCCCGGAAGGAATGCCTCGGATGAGACGGCCGACTGGACCTCAGGCCGCGTCAAGATCCAGCGAGTAGCCGGCCGAGCGCACCGTGCGGATCGGATCCCCGTCCGAGCTGCCGTTCAGCGCCTTGCGCAGGCGACCAATGTGGACGTCGACCGTGCGGGCCTCGACATAGACGTCCGAGCCCCAGACCGCGTCGAGCAGCTGTTCGCGGCTGAACACCCGGCCCGGGTGCTGCATCAGATAGTCCAGCAGGCGGAACTCGGTCGGGCCGAGGTGGATCTCCTTGCCGTTCCGCTTCACGCGGTGGGCCACCCGGTCGATGATGATGTCGCCGACCGTGATGCGGTCGTCGGCCAGGCCCGGGCGGATGCGGCGCAGCACGGCGCGGACGCGGGCGGTCAGCTCGACCATCGAGAACGGCTTGACCACATAGTCGTCGGCGCCGGTGTCGAGGCCGCGGATCCGGTCCGTCTCCTCGCCGCGCGCCGTCAGCATGATGATCGGCACGTTGCGGGTCTCGGCCCGGCCGCGCAGGCGGCGGCAGACCTCGATGCCCGAGACCTTGGGCAGCATCCAGTCGAGGATGACCAGGTCCGGGGCCCGCTCGTTGGCCATGATCAAGGCCTCCTCGCCGTCTCCGGCCACGCCGACACGGTAGCCTTCCTTGTCGAGGTTGTAGTGCAGCAGGGTGGCCAGGGCGTCTTCGTCTTCCACCACCAGAACGTAGGGAGTCACTTCAGGTCGCCTCTATCGATTACTGCGACACGACGTCGAGCTTGGGACGTTGCGAGATCAGCTCGTCGCCGGTCAGCTCGAAGTGGATGATCTCGGCGATGTTGGTGGCGTGGTCGCCGATGCGCTCGAGGTTCTTGGCCACGAATAGCAGATGAGCGCAGGCGTTGATCGTGCGCGGATCGCCCATCATGTAGGTCAAGAGCTCGCGGAAGATCGAGTTGTAGTGCTCGTCGACCTCCTCGTCGCGGCTCCACACGCCGATGGCGCGCTGCAGGTCCGAGGTGGTGTAGGCGTCAAGCACGTCCTTCAGGCGGCTCTGCACCAGCTTGCCCATGCGCTCGATCGAGCGGGTCAGGGCGGTCATCGGATCGGCTTCGGTCAGGATCAGCGCGCGCTTGCCGATGTTCTTGGCCATGTCGCCGCAGCGCTCGAGGCTCATCGAGATCTTCAGGGCGGCGACGGCGTGGCGCAGGTCGACGGCCATCGGCTGGCGCAGGGCGATCAGGCGGAAGGCCTTGCGTTCGATCTCGCCCTGCAGGGCGTCCAGGCGCTCGTCGCCGGCGACCACGGCCTGGGCCAACGGCCCGTCGCGGCGAGCGATGGCGGCGATGCAGTCGGCGACCTGCGACTCGGCGATGCCGCCCATGCGGGTGACCTCGGCCGTGAGGTGGGCCAGCTCTTCGCCGTAGGATTTGACGGTATGTTCGGTCATCTCATGATCCTCCCGCGCGCTCTGGTTAGCCGAAGCGGCCGGTGATGTAGTCCTGGGTGCGGCTGTCGCGAGGATTGGTGAACATCTCCTCGGTCGGGCCGCTCTCGACCAGCTTGCCCAGATGGAAGAAGGCCGTGCGTTGCGAGACGCGGGCGGCCTGGGCCATCGAGTGGGTGACGATCACGATGCAGAACTGGCTGCGCAGCTCGTCGATCAGCTCTTCGATCCTGGCGGTGGCGATCGGGTCGAGGGCCGAGCAGGGCTCGTCCATCAGGATCACTTCGGGCGACACGGCGATCGCGCGGGCGATGACCAGGCGCTGCTGCTGGCCGCCCGACAGGCCGGTGCCCGGCTGGTGCAGGCGGTCGGCCACTTCGTTCCAGAGCCCGGCCTTCTTCAGGCTGCTCTCGACGATGGCTTCCAGCTCGACCTTGCCGGTGGCCAGGCCGTGGATGCGCGGGCCGTAGGCGACGTTCTCGAAGATCGTCTTCGGGAACGGGTTCGGCTTCTGGAACACCATGCCGACGCGCGAGCGCAGCACCACCGGATCGACGCTCTTGAGGTTGACGTCATTGCCGTCGATCTCGATCACGCCCTCGACGCGGGCCGACGGGATCGTGTCGTTCATGCGGTTGATGCAGCGCAGGAAGGTCGACTTGCCGCAGCCCGACGGGCCGATGAAGGCAGTGACCGACTTGGCCGGGATGTCGATGTTGACGTCGAACAGCGCCTGCTTGTCGCCGTAGAACACCTTGACGTCGCGCGCCTTGATCTTGGGCTCGCCGACGGGGGCGGCGGCGTGGGCGTGCGGCACGGCGGTGTGGATCATCGGCGTGTGGGCGGTGTCGTCGGGGCTTTGGACGGTCATGGCGTGTCCCTTCACGAGGGGCGGAGCGAGAGGGTTCAGGATCTGGGTCATGGGGGGTCTCACCAGCGGCGCTCGAAGCGGCGGCGCAGGATCACGGCCGCGGCGTTCATGACGATCATGAAGACGAGAAGGACGATGATGGCGGCGGCAGTGCGCTCATGGAAGGCGCGTTCGGACGCGTTCTCCCAGATGAACACCTGGACCGGCAGCACGGTCGCGGCGCCGGTGAAGCCTTCCGGCACGCCGGGCACGAACGAGACCATGCCGATCATCAGCAGCGGGGCGGTCTCGCCCAGGGCGTGGGCCAGCGACAGGATGGCGCCGGTCATCACGCCGGGCATGGCCAGCGGCAGCACGTGGTGGAAGACCGTCTGGGTCTTGCTGGCGCCGACGCCCAGCGCGGCCTCGCGGATCGAGGGCGGCACGGCCTTCAGGGCCGAGCGGGTGGCGATGATCACGGTCGGCAGGGCCATCAGGGCCAGCACCAGGCCGCCGACCAGCGGCGAGGACCGCGGCACGTTCAGCCAGTTGATGAACAAAGCCAGGCCCAGCAGACCGTAGACGATCGACGGCACGGCCGCGAGGTTGTTGATGTTGACCTCGATGATGTCGGTCCAGCGGTTCTTCGGGGCGAACTCTTCCAGATAGGTCGCGGCCAGCACGCCCACCGGCACCGCGATCAGGGCGGTGATGATCAGCATCATGGCCGAGCCGACCACCGCGCCCAGCACGCCGGCCTGTTCGGGCTCGGTCGAGTCGGAGTTGGTGAAGAAGGCGAAGTTGAACCCAGACTTGATCGCGCCGCTCTTCTTCAGCTGCTCCAGCCAGTCCAGCTGCTGGTTGTCCAGCTTGCGGTCGCCCTCGGCGGTCGAGCGCTTGATCTCGCCCTTGAAATAGAGGTCGGCGTCGGCCTTCAGCGAGCCCGAGACCTCGATCGTCTTGCCGATCAGCGACGGGTCGGCCTTGAGCTTGTTCAATAGCTGGAAGCCGAAGTCGCGCGACACCAGGTCCTGGACCTTGGTCGAGACCGTGCCCAGGTCGTCATCTTGCAGGCCCAACTTCTTCATCACCGCCTCGGCGACGATGTAGTCATAGTTGACGCCGCTGAGGTCGGACGTGTCGATGCGGTCCGGGTTCAGATAGACGGGCACGCTGAGGGTGTGAGCCTCGAACGTCGTGTAGCCCTGGCTGACGATCCGGCCGACCAGCACGACCAGGAACACCAGAGCCACGATAATGGCGGCCAGGCCCTGGGCCTTGAAGATCCGTTCGCTGCGGTGACGCTTCTTCAGCCGGGCTTCCATGGCTGTCGAGGCGGCGGAGCGCGGGGGAGCCGCGCCGAAGGTCGCGTCAGTCATATTGTTCCCGGTACTTCTGGACGATGCGCAGGGCGACGATGTTCAGGCACAGGGTCACCACGAACAGGGTGAGGCCCAGGCCGAAGGCCGACAGCGTCTTGGGGCTGTCGAACTCCTGGTCGCCCGTCAGCAGGGTGACGATCTGGACGGTCACGGTGGTGACGGTGTCGAGCGGATTGACCGTCATCTTGGCCTGCAGGCCAGCGGCCATGGTCACGATCATGGTCTCGCCGACGGCGCGGGACACGGCCAGCAGCATGGCGGCCATGATGCCCGGCAAGGCGGCCGGCAGGATGACCTTCTTGACCGTCTCCGACTTGGTGGCGCCCATGGCGTAGCTGCCGTCGCGCAGGCTCTGCGGCACGGCGTTGATGATGTCGTCCGACAGCGAGGAGACGAACGGGATCAGCATGATCCCCATCACCACCCCGGCCACCAGGGCCATCTGGTTCTGAACTTCCATCAGATATTGGCCGACGCCCGGCAGCGTGCCGACCACCATCGCGCCCAGGGCGTTGAAGCCGGCGCGGAAGATCGGACCCACCGTCAGGGCGGCGAAGAAGCCGTAGACCACGGTCGGCACGCCGGCCAGGATCTCCAGCAGCGGCTTGACCACGCCGCGGACGCCGCGACCGGCGTATTCCGAGAGATAGATCGCCGAGTAGAGGCCGACCGGCGCGGCCACCGCCATGGCGATGAACATGATCAGGAAGGTGCCGGCGAACAGCGGCACGGCCCCGAAAGCGCCAGCCGAGGCGACCTGGTCGGCGCGCATGGCGATCTGCGGGCTCCACTCGGTCCCGAACAGGAACGACAGCGGATTGACGCTCTGGAAGAAGCGCCAGCTTTCCCAGACCAGCGACAGCACGATGCCCAGGGTGGTCAGCACGGCCGCGACCGAGCAGCCGATCAGCAGCACGCCAATCCAGCCCTCGACCCGGTTGCGGGCGCGGAATTCGGTGGAGATGCGCGGGAAGGCCAGCAGGAAACCGGCCAAGGCCAGCACGGCGGCGGCGGCCAGCATGCCGATGTTGATCAAGGTCCCGACGCGCTTGGCCTCGGCGACCTTGGCGTCCAGGGCGACCTTCAGTTCGCCTTCGTACGCCACTTCGCTGGGCGCCTGCTTGGCGGCGATCGCCTGGGCGTCGCTGTAGAAGACGGCCTGCCGGTCCAGCTCCAGGGCCTGGACGGCGGCTGGGCGGGTGGACTGCAGGACCGCGTCCTCGACGCGACCGCCGAACATGGCGCCCGCCAGCAGCAGCAGCGCGGCCGGCGCGCCGGCCCACAGGGCCGCATAGGTCCCGTAATAGTTCGGCAGGGAATGGAGGACGCGGGCGCGGCCTCCGGTGGCGGCCACGGCGCGACGGCGACCGGCCACGAAGGCCGCGCCGGAGAACAGCGCCAGGACAATGAGCGAGAGCCAGGTCAGCATGCGTGAGGCTAATCTTGCGCGAAGGTTGTCGAGAGCGCCGCAGGATCGCGCGCCCTCCCCCGGCCAGATCTATGCCGGGCCGTCGCTGTGCTTATGCGACGGATTGATGACAGTTTGACGACAGCGTCCGTCCCAGGGTTGAACGACGGCGGAATGCGCCCTCGCATAACGCTGTTGCGCGATATGTCGCACCTTCACCGTGCGTACGAAAATAGATCTTTGGCGCTGAATTTTACCTAGTTATTTCAGATACTTAATGTAAGTCCCATGGAGATGCGAGCTCGCTCGCCCCCTGGTCGGGCGGGGTGCGACATCTGACGATGTGTCGTGTTCAGAACTTGTTGACCAGCTTCGCCGCCAGTCTGCCCTCGAATAGAAGACGCCCCGAGGAGCGACGACATGATGTTCAAGCGTTCGAACGCCCACGCGGTGGAAACCCTAGCCGCGCTCGACCGGTCGTTGGCCACGATCGAATTCGACCCGAAGGGCAAGATCCTCGCGGCCAACGCCAACTTCTGCGCGGCCATGGGCTATCGGCTGGACGAGATCGTCGGCCAGCATCACAGCCTGTTTGTCGATCCGGCCTACGCCGCCAGTCCTGACTACGTGGCCTTCTGGCAGAAGCTGGGTCGCGGCGAGTTCGACGCCAACGAATATCTGCGTCTGGGCAAGGGCGGGGTCGAGGTCTGGATCCAGGCCTCCTACAACCCGGTCCGCGACACGCGCGGCCGTGTCTCGCGCATCGTCAAGGTCGCCGCGGTGATCACCGAGGAGAAGCGCCGCAGCACCGAGGAGCGCGGCAAGATGGAGGCGATCAGCCGCGTCCAGGCCGTGATCGAATTCACGCCGAGCGGCGAAATCCTGACCGCCAACGAGAACTTCCTGAGCGTGCTCGGCTATTCGCTGTCCGAGATCCAAGGCAAGCACCACCGCATGTTTGTCGAGGAGCGCTATGCGGCCTCCGCCGACTATGCCGACTTCTGGCGCAAGCTGAACGCCGGCGAGTTCGTCGCCGCGGAGTTCATGCGCGTGGGCAAGGGCGGGCGCGAGGTCTGGATCCAGGCCTCCTACAATCCGATCTTCGACCACAAGCGCCGGATCACCAAGGTCGTGAAGTTCGCCACCGAGGTGACCGGTCGCGTCCATGCGGTCAATCAGATCGCCCAGGGGCTCGAGCACCTGGCCGGCAACGACCTGACCTATCGCATCGCGGGCGCGATCGATCCGCAGTTCAGCAAGGTGCGTGACGACTTCAACACCGCCATGTCGGTGCTGGACGAGGCCATGGGCGTGGTCACCCAGGCGACTCACGGGGTCGGCGCGGGCGCTCGCGAGATCTCGACCGCTTCTGACGACCTGTCGCGCCGCACCGAACAGCAGGCGGCCAGCCTGGAGGAGACAGCGGCCGCGCTGGACGAGATCACCGCAACGGTGAAGCGCAGCGCCGAGGGTGCGCGCCAAGCCTCCACGGCCGCTTCCGGCGCGCGCGCCGACGCGGCGCGCTCCGGCGAGATCGTCGGCGACGCCGTCGCCGCCATGGGCGAGATCGAGAAGTCGTCGGGCCAGATCACCAACATCATTGGCGTGATCGACGAGATCGCCTTCCAGACCAACCTGTTGGCGCTGAACGCTGGGGTCGAGGCCGCCCGGGCCGGTGACGCGGGTCGCGGCTTCGCGGTCGTCGCCCAGGAGGTCCGGGCCTTGGCCCAGCGTTCGGCCGACGCGGCCAAGGAGATCAAGACCCTGATCGCCAGCAGCACCGCCCAGGTCGAGCGGGGTGTCCGCCTGGTCGGGGACACCGGGGCGGCGCTCTCGACGATCGCCGAGAAGGTCGGACAGATCGACGGCTTGATCTCCGAGATCGCCCAGTCCTCGCGCGAGCAGGCGACGGGCCTCAGCGAGGTGAACACCGCCGTCAATCGCATGGACCAGGTCACTCAGCAGAACGCGGCCATGGTGGAAGAGGCCAACGCCGCCGCCGCCGGCCTGCAGACGGAGTCCGCCGATCTGGCCCGCATGGTGGCGCGGTTCGCGACCACCGCCGCCCGAAACGGCGGGGCGCAGATGGAACAGCCTGGTCGTGCGCCCCAGCATCGACCAGCGCCGCGGATGGCGCACCGCCCGGGCGGCGCGGCCCTGGCCGTCAAGGCGGAGGCCTGGGACGAATTCTAGGAACCTAGGCCTCGGCCGCCGCCGTTGCAGGGGGCGAAGCCGAGGCCGCGCCAACCTTGGCCATCGGCAGATAGACGCCGAAGGTGGCGCCTTCGCCCTGCACGCTCTCGACGGTCAGGCCGCCGCGATGGCGGTTCATGATGTGCTTGACGATCGCCAGGCCCAGGCCGGTGCCCGAGCGCTCGCCGCTCTTCTGGCCCTCGACGCGATAGAAGCGTTCGGTCAGCCGCGGCAGGTGCTCGCGCGCCAGTCCGGGGCCCCGGTCGGTGACCCGCAGCACCGCGTAGCGTTCAGCGAGATCGTGGTCCGGCGTCAGCAGCGACATCCGCGCGGAGGACGAATCGCGCGGCGCGGCGGCGGCCTCGGCGGCCAGGCCCGGAAAGATCTCGACCCGCACCACCCCGCCCTTGGGCGTATACTTGATGGCGTTGTCGATCAGGTTCTGGATCACCTGGATGATCTGATCGCGATCGCCCTCGACCACGGCCCCGCCGCGCGGCGGCAGGACGGGATCGAAGCTCACCGCCTTCTCGCGGGCCTGCGGCGCCAGGGCGTCGATCACGTCGACGGCGGCCATGGCCAGGTCCACCCGGCCCAGCGGCGCGATGTGCTCGTTCAGCTCGATGCGCGACAGGCTCATCAGATCGTCGATCAGGCGCGCCATCCGCTCGGCCTGGGCCAGCATGATCCCCAGGAACCGGTCGCGAGCGCCCGGATCATCCTTGGCATGGCCGCGCAGGGTCTCGATGAAGCCCGACAGCGAGGCCAACGGCGTGCGCAGCTCGTGGCTGGCGTTGGCCAGGAAATCGGCGCGGGTGCGCTCGCTGCGGCGCGCGTCGGTCTCGTCGCGCAGGGCCAGCAAGGCCAGGCGCGAACGGCCGACGCTTTCCTTCAGCGGCCGGGCATGGGCCAGCCAGGCCCGGCCCTGCGTCCCGCCGGTCTCGAACTCGACAACGCCCTCGACGCCGCCGAACAGCGCCTCGTCCACGGCCTCCAGCACGCGCGGATTGCGCACGGCGGTGACCAGCAGCGCGCCCTGATGCTGGATCTTGAACAGTTCGCGCGCGGCGGCGTTGGCGAACAGGAAACGGCGGCCGGTCAGGTCGTCGGCCTCTTCGGCGGCGATCACCATCAGGGGATCGGGCAAGCGGTCCAGGATGGCGGCGAAAGGCGGGACCTCCTCGACGGCCGCGACCTGGGCCAGACCGATTCCGGAGACGGGGCGTTCGGGCGGCCGATTCACGCGCCGCGTCAGCCACCAGCCCGCGCCGCCGGCCGCCACCGCCGCGAAAACCGCCGGAGCCGGCTGAGCCAGTCCTGTCACCGCCAGGCCCAGGATCACGCCGGGACCGATCATCGATGGCCAAAACATGGTCGCGCGGCGGCTTTCTGATCCGTCCGGGGGCGTGTTCGCCAGCGGCATGGGGAGGCTCATCGATTCAAGCGAGAGGCGATTCGTCGATCCAGATATGGCGCCCTGCCAAGCCATGCGATAGACGGTTGGCGCCTTAGTACGTGTCGCGAGCGGGACTCACCGCATTTTCGCCGCATCGTGACCCGAATTAAGTGCCCGGGTTTCTATCGAGGTGTCGTTCGTAATGCAGCGCAAGGTCCTGGTCGCGACGGTCGCGGCCGCTCCTCTTCTGGCCATGGCTTTCGCCGCGTCGGCGGAAACCTCGGTCTCCACCGCGCGCACGACGCCGATCGCGACCAGCACCGCGACGGGCACGGCGGCGGATGACATCCGCATCACCGCCGACGGCTCGATCAAGCCGACCACGGCGGGCGCGGTCGTCACGATCGACAGCAACAACAAGGTCACGAACCTCGGGACCATCGGGACCACTGGGGTCAACGACGGCGTCGGCGTGCTGATCATCGGCGGCCGGACCGGTTCGCTGCTCAATTCCGCCACGATCTCGCTGCTCGAGGACTATACGGCCACCGACACCGACTCGGACGGCGACCTGGACGGCGTGTTCGCCCAGGGCAGCAATCGCATCGGCATCCGACTGACCAACGCCGGGACCTTCACCGGCGACATCGTCAGCGACGCGACCGGCGTGATCAGCATCGAGGGCAACAACTCGGCCGGCATGCTGCTGGAAGGCCCGATCGTCGGCAACGTCACCAACCTGGGCGCCATCAGCGTCACCGGCGACAACGCCTATGGCGTGCGCATCGCCGCGCCGGTCACCGGCAAGGTGACCATGGGCGGCGCGATCAACGTCCAAGGCCTGGGCGCGGTCGCTCAGGCCATCGATTCGAACATCGCCGGCCCCCTGGTCCTGCAAGGCTCGACCAGCGCGACCGGCTATCGCTACACCTCGCGCCCGACCACGGTCGACGCGCTGAACAAGCTGGACGCCGACGACCTTCAGCAAGGCGGCCCGGCCGTGCGCATCGCCGGCGACGTGACCGGCGGGGTGCTGCTGCAAGGCGTCAACTATTCGACGAAGGTCGGGACGGACGGCGTCACCACCACCACGACGATCACCTCCAGCACCACCGGCACGTCGAGCATCAGCGTCTATGGGTCGGCCCCGGCCCTGCAGATCGGCTCGGCCAGCCAGAACGTCACCCTGGGCGCGGTCGGAACAGGCAGCAACGCCTACGGCCTGGTCGCCAAGGGGACGATCGGCGCGGCCGGCGTCTATAACGGCGTCTCGGCCACGGGCCTATCGATCGGCGCCGGCGGCGGCCGCACGACGACGATCGCCGGCGGCGTGCGCAACGACGGCCAGATCTCGGCCACCACCTACGAAGCCGACGCGACCGGCGTGATCCTGAACTCGGGCGCGACCGCCAACGAGATCCTGAACCGCGGCACGATCGTCACCACCTCGTCGTCCTATGCGGCGTCGGGCGTCACCGCCAATGCGCGCGGCATCGTGCTCGGCGCGGGCTCGACCAGCACCAGCATCCGCAACACCGGCGGCATCAGCGCCTCGCGCACCGGCGAAACGGGCGACGCGGTGGCGATCCTCGACCAGGCCGGAACCCTGAAGACGATCACCAACACCGGCACGATCCGCGCGCTGCTGAGCGCCCCGACCTTCAAGCAGGACGGCACGGCCGCCACCGTCACGACCAGCGGTCAGGCGATCGCCCTGGACCTGCGGGCCAACAATTCCGGCGTGACCTATACCCAGTCGGGGCCGGTCGACTTCACCTCGACCACCACCTTCCCTTCGACCGACACCGTCACCAGCGCCGACGCCACCTCCACGACCGTGGCGCCCAGCACCATCGGCGACGTGCTGTTCGGCGGCGGCAATGACACCCTGAACCTGTCGAGCGGCAGCCTGCTGGGCGCGATGTCGTTCGGCGCGGGCCAGGACCGCTTGTCGATCGACGGYGGCGCGGTCGCGCTGGGCAAGCTGAGCGACAGCGACGGCAAGCTGGACATCGCCGTGGCCAACGGCAGCCTGGGCATCGTCAACACCGACGCCATCAACGTCTCCAGCCTGACCGTCGGCAGCAAGGCCAAGCTGCTGTTCTCGGCCGATCCGGCCGCCGGCGCGAACACCAAGCTGGTCGTCTCGGGCGCCACGAGCATCGCCACCGGCGCCGAGCTGGGCATCCGCCTGGCCAACCTGGTCAAGACGCCGACCACCTTCACGGTGATCCAGGGCTCGAACATCAGCGTCGGCACGATCGGCAATGGCCTGCTGGCCGAGTCGCCGTACCTGTACGTGGCCACCAGCCGCGCCGACACCAACAACGTCTATATCGACGTCCGTCGCCGTTCGGCCGCCGAGATCGGCTTCAACAAGGCCGAGACCTCGGCCTACGACGCCGTGTTCGCCGCGCTGGGGACCGATTCGACCCTCGCCGCCAACTTCCTGGGCCAGAGCACCCGCGACGGCTTCCGCGACCTCTACGACCAGATGCTGCCCGACCAGGGCGAGGGCCTGTTCGCGGCCCTGCAGTCGGTCAACCAGCAAGTCTCGGCCGCCACGATGTTCCGTCCCGATCCGGGCGACCGCTACGGGCCGGACAGCGTGTGGGTGCAGGAGATCAACTCGCTGACCCGCCGCGACACCGACCAGACCCTGGGTTCGGACACCCAGGCGTTCGGCTTCGTGGCCGGCTACGAGGCCATGGGCGACGCGGGCGGGGCCCTGGGCCTGACCCTGGCCTATGTCAGCGTCGAGGAGCACGACACCGTCGCCAAGGTCGGTGAGCAGACCACCGCCTCGTTCGTCCAGACCGGCGCCTACTGGCGTCGTTCGGTCGGCGGCTGGCGCTTCAACACCGGCGGCGGCGTGGGTTATGGCTTCTTCCAGGGCGACCGCCGCTTCATCGCCCCGGACACCAATGGCGACGGCGTGGCCGACCTGGTCCTGAAGAACAACGCCGACTGGAAGGGCCTCACCGCCAACGCCTATGCCGGCGCGGCCTACGAGCAGAAATTCGGCCGCTTCTTCGCCCGTCCCGAGGGCCGCCTGGACTATGTCTGGCTGCGCGAGGGCAAGCGCGCGGAAAAGGGCGGCGGCGACGGCTTCGACCTGACCGTCGACAAGCGCACCTCCAGCAACCTCTCGGGCGAGCTGGGCGTGGTGTTCGGCGCCGACTTCGGCAAGAACGTCTGGTGGCGCCCGGAAGTGCGGGTCGGCTATCGCCAGACCCTGGCCGGTTCGGTTGGTGACACGGTGGCCCGCTTCAAGGGCGGCAATCCCTTCACCCTGGCCGCGCTGGACGACAAGGACGGCGCGCTGACCGCCGGCTTCGCCCTGCGCGCCGGCACCCCGATGTCCTATCTGGCCATCGAGGGCGGCGTCGAAGCCGCCAAGAAGCAGAAGCGCTACAACCTGCGCCTGGCCGGCCGGGCGATGTTCTAAAGGGCCGCCAAGCCCCTCAGTTGAGCGCTGGAAATACGAAAGGCCGCCTCGGGAAACCGGGGCGGCCTTTTCCGTGCACGGATCTTTAATCGTTTAAGCATCTGATTTGATGGAAGTTTCGCGGCCTTTTTCGCGACATTTCGCCGCGCCTCCAGAAAAACTCAAGGCCGGTTTCCCTAATCTCTATTTCGGAGCTAGGAATAATGGTTTTCCCTAGCTCGGCAGGCCGGCCCCGCTCAGCGGCGCCGAGAGGGGACTACACATGATCAAGACAAAAACCGCCTTTCGCACCGCGCTGATCGCGGGCGTCTCCCTGCTGGCCACCGCGGGCGCCGCCGCGGCCCAGACCGCGTCACCGCAAGACGCCGCCGCGCGCATCGCCGCCCTCGAAGCCCAGCTCTCGACCCTGCAGCAGCAGGTCGCCGACCTGAAGGCCGCCACGGCCGCCAGCTTCAAGGACGTCCGCACGGTCCAGAGCGCCACGACCGTCAGCATCGCCGGCGCCAAGCCGACGATCGCCTCTGGTGACGGGGCCTACAGCGCCACCCTGCACGGCGTGATGCAACTGGACGCCGCCCAGTACTATCAGGACAAGGGCCTGCCGGCCGTGCTCGGCAACGCCCGCGACCTGAACAACGGCACCAATTTCCGCCGCGCCCGCCTGGGCGTCGACGGCAAGTTCGCCAAGAACTTCGACTACTCGATCCTGCTGGACTTCGGCGGCGCGGGCACCGACGGCGCTGGTCAGCTGCAGGAGCTGTACGTCCAGTACAACTACGCCCCGTTCAAGATCCGGGTCGGCGCCTACGCCCCGAACCTGGGCCTGGAGGACGCGGCCTCGACCAACGGCTCGCTGTTCCCCGAACGGCCGTCCTCGGTCGAAGCCGCCCGTAGCCTGGCCGGCGCCGACCGCCGCATCGCCCTGCAAGGCCAGGTCGTCCGCGAGCGCTGGCTGCTGTCGGGCGCGGTCACCGGAGCCAAGGCCGGCGACGGCCAGACCTTCGACGAGCAGCTCGGCTATCTGGGCCGTTTCGCCTTTGTCCCGGCCAAGGGCCTTGATTGGCTGATCCACGTCGGCGCCAACGCCAGCGTCGTGGCGACGCCGGCCCAAAGCGCCGCCGTGACCGGCGCCTATAACGTCACCCTGCAGGACCGCCCTGAACTGCGCGTCGACGGCCAGCAGCTGGTCACCACCGGCGCCATCGACGCCGAGGGCGCGCGCCACTACGGCCTGGAACTGGCCGCCCAGAAGAAGAACCTGCTGATCCAGGGCGAGTACTTCGGCTACAAGATCGACCGCCGCAACCCGGCCGTCGGGGTCAGCGATCCCAAGTTCACCGGCTGGTACGTGGAAGGCGGCTGGGTGCTGACGGGCGAGGCCCGCAAGTACAACGCCAACAACTTCGCGTTCGACGCCCCGGCCATCGCCAATCCGTTCGATCCCAAGGCCCACAAGTGGGGCGCCTGGGAACTGGCCGGCCGCTACTCGGTTCTGGACTTGAACCACCACGAGAACGCGGCCCTGGCCGGCGATCGCGTGCGTGGCGGCGAGCAGACCATCTGGACAGTGGGCCTGAACTGGTTCCCCAATTCGGTGACCAAGTTCTCGGTCGACTATCTGGATGTCGACGTCGACCGCAAGGACCCCGCCGGCGGCCTGCTGCCGCTCAGCCAGAGCTACCAGGCGGTCAACCTCCGCAGCCAGTTCGCGTTCTAGTTACCGGAGCCGCTGGCTCCGGGCTGAAGTCCGGGGCCAGCGGCTCCAAGCGTTTCTCCTCCAAGACCGCCGCGCAGACCCGTCGCCGCGAAAGACCCTCCAGAAAGGATCGTCCCATGAGTGACATCATCAAGGCTCCGACCCGCCGTGGCCTGCTGGCCGGCGCCGGCGCGGGCGCCGCGGCCTTGGCGGCGGGCGTCGCGCCCGGCTTGGCGACGGCCCAGGCGGGCAAGACCATCACCCTGCTCAATGTCAGCTACGACCCGACGCGCGAGCTCTACAAGGACATCAACGCCGCCTACGCCAAGTACTGGAAGGAAAAGGTCGGCCAGACCCTGCTGATCAACCAGAGCCACGGCGGCTCGGGCAAGCAGGCCCGCTCGGTGATCGACGGCCTCCAGGCCGACGTCGTCACCCTAGCCCTGGCCTACGACATCGACGAGATCGCCGCCAAGGCCAAGCTGCTGCCGGCGAACTGGCAGTCGCGCCTGCCGCAGAATTCCACGCCCTACACCTCGACGATCGTGTTCCTGGTCCGCAAGGGCAACCCTTGGAAGATCAAGGACTGGGGCGATCTGGTGAAGCCGGGGATCGACGTGATCACCCCCAACCCGAAGACCTCGGGCGGCGCGCGCTGGAACTATCTCGCCGCCTGGGCCTGGGCCCTGAAGCAGCCGGGCGGCAGTCCCGCCAAGGCCGAAGCCTATCTGAAGACCCTGTTCGAGCACGTGCCGGTGCTGGACACCGGCGCCCGCGGCGCCACGACCAGCTTCACCCAGCGCGGCCTGGGCGACGTGCTGCTGGCCTGGGAGAACGAGGCCTACCTCGCCCAGGAAGAACTGCCGGGCAAGTTCGACATCGTCTATCCGTCACTGTCGATCCTGGCCGAGCCGCCGGTGGCCCTGGTCGACAAGAACGTCGACCGCCACAAGACCCGCACCATCGCCGAAGGCTATCTGAACTTCCTATACAGCCCACTGGCCCAGGAACTGATCGCCAAGAACTACTACCGCCCGCGCAACGCCGCCGTGGCGGCCAAGTACGCCAGCAAGTTCAAGCAGATCCCGCTGGTGACCATCGACGACACGTTCGGCGGCTGGAAGAAGGCCCAGGCCACGCACTTCGCCGACGGCGGCCTGTTCGACAAGATCTACCAGCCCAAGTAACGCTCTGCCGAGATCCGTCCGTTCCGGGAAGCACGGATGGATCTTGGAGCGCGCGGCGRCCGGCCCGCGGGCCGGTTGACGGCGGGAGCTCTCAGCGGGTCCCCGCCGTTTCCACATCCTATGTTGGGAACTCGACATCATCGGGTACGTTCAGCGTCCACGGGGTGGTGGGAGCTTGACCGTACGCATGAGCGACTATTCGGAAGCACGACGCGCCGGCGACCGACTGGCCGCCGGTCACGGGGTCGATGACCCCTTCGCGGCCGCGATCCGCGCTACCCGCATAGCGATGCTGGTCACCGACGCCACCCAGGCCGACCATCCAATCATCTTCGCCAACGACGCCTTCCTGAAGCTGACCGGCTACGACCGTGACGAGGTCATCGGCCGTAACTGTCGCTTTCTGCAAGGTCCCGACACCGAACCCCAAGCGGTGCTGGCCCTGCGCGAGGCCATCGCGGCAGGCGAGGATCTTTCCGTCGAGATCCTGAACTATCGCAAGGACGGTTCGAGCTTCTGGAACGCCCTTTCCCTGTCGCCGGTCCGTAGCGACACCGGCGAGATCGTCTACTTCTTCGCCTCGCTGCTCGACGTCACGGACAAGAAGATGGCCGAGGTCCGTCTCCGCGACCGCCGCGACGACCTGGAACAGTTGGTCGAGGCGCGCACCCACGAATTGACGCTCGCCCTGGAGCAGAAGACCGCCCTGCTCCACGAGGTGGACCATCGGGTGAAGAACAACTTGCAGCTCATCTCCAGCCTGCTGCTGTTGCAGAACCGGCGGGTGACTGACCCCACGCTGAAGGCGTCGCTGAAAGGCATGCTGGGCCGGGTCAACGCGATCGCCACCGTCCATCGCCGCCTGTTCCAGAGCGAGGACGTCGAGCGCTTCGACGTCTCGGCCTTCATCCGCGACATGGTCGCCGACCTGATGGGCTCGGCCATGCGCGACGACGTCACGGTGCAGCTGGATCTGGAGCGAGTCGACATCGCCGCCGCCAAGGCGGCCCCGTTCGCCCTGGTGGTCAACGAACTGCTGACCAACGCCCTGCGGCACGGCTTCCCGGAAGGCCACGGCGGCCGGATCCTGGTCAGCGTCACCCGCCAAGACGGCGAATTTCGGATCGAAATCACCGACAACGGCGTTGGCATGGATAAGGACAGTAAGCCGTCCGGCTTTGGCCTCACCATCGTTCAACTGCTCTGCCAGCAGCTGAAAGCGAAATGGGAGACCACCGACGCGGAACCTGGCACTCGCGTAATCGTTCTGCTGCCTGTGAACGGCGCGCATTGAGGTAAGGACAAGTTTCGTATGACCGGGCGTGCGCTCGATGTTTTGATCGTCGAGGACGAGATGCTCCTCGCGATCGAACTCGAACATTTGATCGAGGAGGTGGGTTGCCACTCGCTCGGCTGCGCCATGAGTTCCGACGAAGCCGTCGACCTCGCCGAAAGACTGCATCCCGACCTGGCCCTCGTGGACGTCCACCTCAGCGACGGTCCGACCGGCGTCGAGGTGGCGCGCAAGATCTCCCGCGATTGCGGCGGCGTCGCCCTGTTCATGACCGCCAACGTCAAGCGCTTGCCCGACGACTTCGCCGGCGCGTGCGGCGTGATCGGCAAGCCCTATTCCGAGCACGGCGTGAAGACGGCTCTCTCGTACCTGCGCTACTGCCTGCAACAGGGACAAGCGCCTGGCCCGGTCCCGATAGGCCTGACCTTGGCCCCGGCCTATGCCGAGCTCTGGGGCCTGAGCGACGTGCTGCCCAAGATCGCCTAAGAGGGATCGCCTGATGGCCGTCCCGCCGGTGGCCGCCCTGGTCGGAACCGCCGCCGCCCTGCTCTCGATCACCAGCTTCGCCCCGCAGATCATCAAGATCTGGACCGAGAAGGACGCCTCGTCCGTCTCGCTGCGGACCTATGTCGTCACCGTGACCGGCTTCTCGTGCTGGGTCGTCTACGGGATCTTGATCCGCGCCTGGCCGGTGATCGCCTCCAACATCGCCTGCCTGCTGATGTCGGGCGCGGTGCTGGTCATGAAGTGGCGGTTCGACCGCCGAGCCTAAGGCGCCCCTCCGGGACCCTTTTGCGTGACAGGGGGGGCGGGGTCCGCTATCGAGGCGCCGCCTATTTCCCTTCCCAAATTTCGCCTGCGGGACAGCCGCCTTGAACGACGCCGCCGAGGAAGCCGGCTGGGCCACCGCCAAGACCTTGGCCGAGGCCCTGCCCTACATCCAGATCTACGACCGCGAGACGGTCGTGATCAAATACGGCGGCCACGCCATGGGCCAGGAAGAGGTAGCCAAGGTCTTCGCCGCCGACGCGGTGCTGCTGAAGCTCTTGGGCGTCCATCCGGTGGTCGTGCACGGCGGCGGTCCGCAGATCAGCCGCATGCTCGACAAGGCCGGCGTCAAGTCGACCTTTGTCGATGGCCTGCGCGTCACCGACGAAGCCACCATGGAAGTGGCCGAGATGGTCCTGTCCGGCGCGATCAACAAGGAAATCGCCAACTGGATCACCCAGGCCGGGGCCGAGGCTGACGTGCGCGGCGTGGGCCTGTCGGGCAAGGACGCGCGCCTGATCACCGCCGAAAGGGTGACCCGCACCCGCAAGGATCCGGACAGCAATATCGAGCAGGTCATCGACCTGGGCTTCGTGGGCGAACCGACCAAGATCGATCCGCACATCATCCAGGCCCTGCTGACCTCGGAAACCGACTACATCCCGGTGATCGCCCCGATCGGCGTCTCGACCGAGGGCGAGACCTTCAACATCAACGCCGACACCGTGGCCGGTGCTCTCGCGGGCGCCTTGAAGGCCAAGCGGATGCTGATGCTGACCGACATCAAGGGCGTGCTCGACGCCAATGGCGACCTGATCCGCCAGATGACGCTGGAGGAGGCGCGCGCGCTGATCGACACGGGCGTGGCCACCGGCGGCATGATCCCCAAGCTGGAGAACGCCATCCACGCCGTGGAATCGGGCGTCGAGGCCGTGGTCATCCTGGACGGCCGCCGGCCGCACGCCATGCTCGTCGAGCTGTTCAGCGAACACGGCGCGGGTACGCTCATCTCCCGATGAGCGCCGACCTTTCCCACGTCGACACCTGGCTGTTCGACCTCGACAACACCCTGTACCCGCTGGAAAGCGAGTTCATGGGGCTGATCGAGGCCAAGATGACCGAATTCGTGGCGCGGGAGACCGGCCTGCCCCGCGACGAGGCCCGGGCGCTGCAGCACGGCTATTTCCAGGAGCACGGCACCACTCTGGCTGGCCTGATGGCCAACCACGGCATCGAGCCCAAGGCGTTTCTGGACGAGGTGCATGACGTCTCGATGGACCGTCTGGTCCCCGAGCCCGCCTTGCGCGCGGCGATCGCGCGCCTGCCTGGCCGACGGCTGATCTTCACCAACGGCTCGCTGGGCCACGCCGAGCGGGTGCTGACCCACCTGAACCTGCGCGACCTGTTCTCCGAGGTGTTCGCGATCGAGACGGCGGACTATCTGCCCAAGCCGGCGCTGGCGACCTTCGACAGGATCACCAAGCTGCACGCCATCGACCCGCCGATGACCGCCTTCTTCGAGGACAGCGAGAAGAACCTCGTCCCCGCCGCGCGTCTGGGCATGACCACCATCCTGGTCGGGCCGCACGCCGCGGACTCGACCTCGGAACACGTCCATTTCCGCACCAACGACCTGCCTGAGTTCCTGAACTCGGCCCGCCTGCAAGGAAGTCCAGCATGACCGCCGCCGTGAGCCTTTCAGACCTGCAAACCGAGATCGAAGCCGCCTGGGAAGCCCGCGCCGACGTCTCGGCCGCCACCACTGGCCCCGTGCGCACCGCCGTGGACGAAGCCCTGCTGCTGCTCGACAGCGGCAAGGCTCGCGTCTCGGAGAAGATCGACGGCGAATGGACCACACACCAGTGGCTGAAGAAGGCCGTGCTGCTGTCGTTCCGCCTGAACCCCAACACCGTCATGCGCGCGGGCTCGCTGGGCGGCGGCGTCGGTCCCTGGTGGGACAAGGTGGCCAACAAGTTCGACGGTTGGGACGCCCCGCAGTTCGAGGCCGGCGGTTTCCGCGCCGTGCCCGGCGCCATCGTCCGCCGCGGCGCCCACATCGGCAAGAACGTCATCCTGATGCCGTCGTTCGTGAACATCGGCGGCTTCGTCGACGAAGGCACAATGGTCGACACCTGGGTCACGGTCGGCTCGTGCGCCCAGATCGGCAAGAACGTCCACCTGTCGGGCGGCGTCGGCATCGGCGGCGTGCTGGAGCCGCTGCAGGCCAATCCGACCATCATCGAGGACAACTGCTTCATCGGCGCCCGCTCGGAAGTGGTCGAGGGCGTGATCGTCGGCGAGGGCGCGGTCCTGTCGATGGGCGTGTTCATCAGCGCCTCGACCAAGATCGTCGACCGCAAGACCGGCCAGGTCCACATCGGCAAGGTGCCGCCCTACAGCGTCGTGGTCCCCGGCAACCTGCCCGACAAGAACGGCGGCCCCAGCCTGTACTGCGCGGTGATCGTCAAGACGGTGGACGCCCAGACGCGGTCGAAGACCTCGATCAACGACCTGCTGCGGGACTAGTCGACGAAGGCGCGCTATCTTAGGGTTGTCTCCGGCGAATGGAGACGACCTATGGGCTATCTGAAGGCGCTTTTTAGTTTCGAAGGGCGCGCGGCGCGCCTGACCTACTGGCGCTTTCAGGTATTGCAGGCGGCGGTCGTCGCCGCCCTACTGATCCTGGCCTCTTTCGGAACGATTGTAGGCGGGTGGCTCGGCGCCGTGCCACTCGCATGCGTTCCGCTTTTGCTCCTGACCGGCTTTTGCGTGACGGTTCGCCGTCTACACGATCGCGGCAGGAGCGCTTGGTGGGCGCTGCTCTTCACGATCGGACCGTGGTCCCTAATCGCACCGTCGCAGGGATTGAGCCAGGACGCGCCACCGCTGGTGGTGCTCGGCGCAGGCGTCTTGGCGATCGCAGGCGCGGGTCTGGCTCTCTGGGCCTGGATCGAGATCGGGTTCCTGCGGGGCGCCAGGGGCGCCAACCGCTACGGACCCGAGCCCTCGAACCTCGACTTGGCCGTCGTCAGCAAAGCCGCGCCTGTTCGCTAGCCCCTACTTCGTCGCCTCGTTCAGTTGCTTCTTGCTCTCGGCCGCGCCTTCCTTGGCGTCCTGCTTCAACTCGCCGCCGGCCTCCTTGGCCTTGTCGCCGGCCTTGTCGCCGAGTTCCTGAGCCTTGTCGGTTGCTTCGCCGGCGGCTTGCTTCAGGTCGGCGGCGGTCTCCTTAGTGCTTTCCTTGATCGCCGTGCCCGCTTCCTTGACGTCGGGGTCGTTGGCGATGGTCTTGGCGGCGTCCTTGACGTCGGAGGCGGCGGCCTTGGCGCCTTCGCCAACTTGCTTGGCATGTTCTTGCGAGCAGGCGGCCAAGCCCAGGGTGGCGACGGCGGCGGCGATCAGCAGTGTGGAACGCATGGTCGTGCTCCTTCATAAGTCCGCTGGATAACGGCCCCCCACGGTCCAGGTTCCGAGTCGGCTTTGCGTCGGACCGCCGAGACCGCTAAACCCCCGCCATGCGCATCGCCTTTCTCGGCACCCCCGATTTCGCCGTCACCTGCCTCGCCGAACTCGTCGCCTCTGGCCACGAGATCGTCTGCGTCTATTCCCAGCCGCCGGCCCCGCGCGGCCGCGGCCAGGAGCTGAAGCCCTCGCCGGTCCACGCCTTCGCCGAGGGCCTGGGCCTGCCGGTCCGCACCCCCGTCTCGATGAAGACACCCGAGGAGATCGAGGCCTTCCAGGCCCTGGACCTCGACGCCGCCGTCGTGGTCGCCTTCGGCCAGATCCTGGTCAAGGCAGTGCTGGACGCGCCGCGCCATGGCTGTTTCAACCTGCACGCCTCGCTGCTGCCGCGGTGGCGGGGCGCCGCCCCGATCCAGCGGGCGATCATGGCCGGCGATCCGGTCACCGGCGTCCAGGTCATGCGGATGAGCGAAGGCCTCGACGAGGGCCCGATCCTGATGTCCGAACAGGTGCGGATCGACCGGCTGGAAACCGCCGGAAGCCTGCACGACAAGCTGGCCGCCGTCGGCGCCCGCCTGCTGCCGGTCGCCCTGGCCGCCGTCGAGCGGGGCGGGGTCCGCGAAACGCCCCAGGCCGAGGACGGCGTGACCTACGCCAAGAAGATCAAGTCGGCCGAAGCCCGCATCGACTGGACCCGTCCGGCCGCCGAGGTCGACGCCCACATCCGCGGCCTCTCGCCGTTCCCCGGGGCCTGGTTCGAGGCGCCGTCCGACAAGGGCCCCGTGCGCGTGAAGGCCCTGCTGTCGCGTCTCGAGGACCAGGACGGCGCGCCGGGCCAGGCGCTGGACGACGACCTGCTGATCGCCTGCGGTGAGGGCTCTATCCGCCTGCTGAAGGCCCAGCGCGAGGGCAAGGGCGTCCAGGACGCTGACGTCTTCACGCGCGGCTTCCCGATCGCCGCCGGCGCTGTACTCGACTGATGCCCCGCTATCGCCTCCTCGTCGAGTATGACGGCCGGCCCTATTCGGGCTTCCAGGCCCAGGCCGTGCTGCCGTCGGTGCAGGGCGCGATCGAGGCGGCGGTCAAGGCCTTCACCGGCCAGGACGTGCGCATCGCCGCCGCCGGCCGCACCGACACCGGGGTCCACGCGACCGGCCAGGTCGTGCATGTCGACCTCGAGCGCGACTGGCCGGCCCAGACGGTGTTCAACGCCCTCAACGCCCACCTGACCCGCGAGGCGGTGTCGATCCTCTCGGCCGAACTGGCCGAGGAAGACTGGCACGCCCGCTTCTCGGCCAATGAGCGCCGCTATCTCTACCGGATCCTCAACCGCCGCGCCCCGCCGGCCCTGGACAAGGGCAAGGTCTGGCACGTGAAGAAGGACCTGGACGCCGAGGCCATGCACGTCGCCGCCCAGCATCTGGTCGGCCTGCACGACTTCACCACGTTCCGCGACATGCACTGCCAGGCCAAGAGCCCGCTGAAGACCCTGGACGTCGCCCGCGTGCGGCGGGTCGGCGAGGAGATCCACCTGGACTTCGAGGCGCGGTCCTTCCTGCATCGCCAGGTGCGGTCGATGACCGGCACCCTGGTCGAGGTCGGCGCCGGGCGGTGGACACCGGATGATGTGAAAGCCGCGCTGGAGGCCAAGGATCGTCGCGCCTGCGGCCCGGTGGCGCCGGCGGATGGGCTGTATCTGGTGGGCGTGGGGTATGGCGAATAGATCCTCCCCCGTATCACGGGGGAGGTGGCCCAGGGGGCCGGAGGGGGCCAGCACGGCCGACCTCCAGCTTGCCCCCTCCGTCGGCTCCGCCGACACCTCCCCCGCATCGCGGGGGAGGATCTAAAGCACCGAACAATTGGTGATCTGGCTGAACGCCTCCAGCGCCGCCGTGCCGACCACCGAGGTGCCGAACCTATCGAGCTCCGGCGACCACACCGCGATCGTCGCCTTGCCGGGGACCACGGCGACGATGCCGCCGCCCACGCCGCTCTTGGCCGGAAGCCCGACCCGATAGGCGWAGCTGCCGACGCTGTCATAGATCCCGCAGGTCAGCAGCAGGGCGTTCAGCCGCCGGGTCAGGCGCTCGGGAAACACCGTCTCCTGCGCCACCGGCGAGAAGCCGCCAGCCGCCAGGGGCAGGAAGGCGCGGGCCAACTGACGGCAGCTCATGGTCAGGGCGCACTGGCGGCAATAGGCGGCGACCACGGCCTCGGGGTCGTGGGTGATCGTGCCCTTGCCGCGCATCAGGTTGGCGATGGCGCGGTTCTGCCAGGCGTGGGCCAGCTCCGAGGCCGCCACGGTCGGATCGATCTCCAGCCGCTCGTCGGCCAGGAAACCGGCGAAGTCGCGGACCAGGGCGGCTGGGTCGCGGGTGACGTCCAGCAGCACGTCGGTGACCGCCAGGGCCCCGGCGTTGATGAACGGATTGCGCGGCACGCCCTGCTCGGCCTCCAGCAGGGACAGATGGTTGAACGGCGTGCCCGAGGGCTCCTTGCCCACGCGGGTCCAGGTCTCGTCGCCCAGGCGGTTCAGGGCCAGACCCAGGGCGAAGACCTTGGTGATGCTCTGGACCGAGAAGCCCTCGTCGGCGTCGCCGATCACGTGCTCGTCGCCGGTCACCGTCCGCACGGCCATGCCGAACTTCGTGCCCGGCACGCCAGCCAGCTGCGGGATGTAGTCGGCCGGGCGGCCCTTGCCGAAGTGCGGCTTCACCAGCACTGCCACCTCGGCCAGCACGTCGGGGATCGAGAGCGCCTTCATCGCCGACGCCCCGCCTCTAAGCGAAGGCCGCGAAGTAGCGGTTGATCAGCGCCTCGTAGGCGCCCGCCAGCTGGCGGACCTCCTCGACCGGCACCCGCTCGTCGACCTGGTGCATGGTCGAGCCGACCAGGCCGAACTCGACCACCGGACACAGGCTGCGGATGAACCGCGCGTCGCTGGTGCCGCCGGTGGTGGACAGCTCCGGCACGCGGCCGGTGGTGTCGCCGACGGCGGCGACGATCACGTCGGTAAAGGCGCCCGGCGCGGTCAGGAAGGCCTCGCCGCTGATCTTGCACAGCGCCTCGACCCGTCCAGAGAACCCTTCGGCGGCCTCGCGGCACTCCTGCTCGATCCAGGCGGCCAGGTCCTTGCCCTGGTGAGCCGGATTGAAGCGGATGTTGATCCGGGCCTTGGCGGACGCGGGGATGACGTTGGTGGCGGTGTTGCCGACATCGACCGTGGTCACCTCCAGGTTCGACGGCTGGAAGCCCGTGTAGCCCTCGTCCAGAACCCGGCTCTGCAGGCGCGAGAGGATGTCGACCATCACCGGGATCGGATTGGCGGCGCGGTGCGGATAGGCCACGTGGCCCTGCTTGCCGTCGACGGCGATCCAGGCGTTGATGCTGCCGCGCCGGCCGATCTTGACCATGTCGCCCAGCAGGTTGGCGCTGGTCGGCTCGCCGACGATGCAGTGGTCGATGATCTCGCCCTCGGCGGCCAGGGCCTGGACGACCTTGACGGTGCCGTCCTCGGCCACGCCCTCCTCGTCGCCGGTGATCAGGAAGCTGATCGAGCCGGCGTGCTCGGGGACCTTCGAGACGGCGGCGACGAAGGCGGCGATGGCGCTCTTCATGTCGACCGCGCCGCGACCGTAGAGGACCCCGTCCTTGATCTCGGCCTCGAACGGCCCAGCAGTCCAGGCCGCGTCGTCGCCGACCGGAACCACGTCGGTATGGCCGGCGAAGCAGAGGTTCGGCCGGGCGGTCCCACGCCGGGCGTAGAGGTTCTCGATCTCGCCGAACTTCATGCGCCGGCAGGTGAAGCCCAGACCTTCCAGCCGCCGCTGCAGCACATCCATCGCGCCCTCGTCGGCCGGCGTCACCGACGGACGGCGGATCAAGGCCTGGGCGAGATCGATCGGATCAAGGGCGGGGCTGGTCATGGCCCAGCCTTTAGGCCGCTCATCGGAGGGACGCAAATCGAACGCTCGCGAATTCTCGCCAGAGCTGTTCTATGGACGAATTCAATCAAGACGGGGAGGGTCACGACCATGCTGGCTTGGATCATCGCGGCCCTGGAGCCGGTCATCGCCTGGCTGACCGAGCGCTGGCCCGCCTTTCACCGCTTCGTCAGCGGGCTGCTGATCAACGGCATCGTCGCCGAGGCCCGGCCGCGGCCGCATCCCTGGAGCACCAAGACCGACTACATCAGCTGGGCGGCCTTGACCGACCGCACCTACAGCGCCCGCCAGCTGGCGGCCGTGGATCTGGGCCCGCTCCCCAGCGCAGAGCTGACCACCGCCGTGTTCGCGCGGCCGGACGGCGCGCCGCAGACCCATTGCCCGAAGTCGACCATGCTGTTCCCGGCCTTCGCCCAGTACCTGACCGACGGCTTCATCCGCACCATGGTGTTCAGCGACCGCGAGGACCGCCGCCGCACCACCTCCAACCACGAGATCGACCTCTGCACCCTCTACGGCCGCACCGAGGCGCAGACCAACGCCCTGCGGCTGAAGTCGAGCGCCCAGCGCGGCCGTCTGAAGTCGCAATGGATCAATGGCGAGGAATATCCGCCGGCGCTCTACGACGCCCAGGGTGCGACCCTGGCCGAGTTCGTGACCCTCGATCCGCCCCTAGGGGTCGATAACGACACGCCGATCGCGATCAAGCGCCAGCTGTTCGCTCTGGGCGGCGACCGCGCCAATTCCACGGTCGGCACGATGATGATGGGCACGCTGCTGCTGCGCGAGCACAACCGCCTGGCCGGGGTGATCGCCGCCGCCCATCCGGACTGGGACGACGACCGGGTCTTCGAGACCGCCCGCAACGTGGTGATCGTCCTCTACATCAAGCTGGTGGTCGAGGAGTACATCAACCACATCTCGCCCTCGCGCATCCGCCTGCTGGCCGACCCCAGCGATGGCTGGAAGCGGCCGTGGAACAAGCCCAACTGGATCACCGCCGAGTTCAGCCTGCTCTATCGCTGGCACTCGCTGGTGTCCGAGGACATCGTCTGGGCCGGCCAGCCGCTCAAGACCGCCACCCTGCGCTTCGCCGGCGACCAGCTGACCGGTCACGGCCTGGCCAAGGCCTATGCCTGGATGAGCGCCCAGCCGGCGGCGCTGCTGGGGGCCGGCAACACCGCCGACTACCTGCAGAGCGTCGAGGCCCGGGCGATCGACCAGGCCCGCCTCAACAAGATCGCGCCCTACAACGCCTATCGCGCGGCCATGGGCATGAAGCCGGTGACCGCCTTCGAGCAGATCAGCACCCGCCCCGGCGTCGCCGACAAGCTCAAGTCGCTGTACGGCGACGTCGACAAGGTCGAGTTCTATGTCGGCCTGTTCGCCGAGGACACCGCCGCCAACGCGCCGCTGCCGCCGCTGATCCTGCGGATGGTGGCCATCGACGCCTTCTCCCAGGCCCTGACCAACCCGTTGCTGTCGCAGAACATCTGGGGCGACGAGAAGAACAAGGTCGCCGCCTTCACCGCCGAGGGCGTCGCGGCGATCGAGTCGGCCGGGACCCTGCGCGACCTGCTGGTCCGCAACGGCGCCGACCCCGGCCAGGGCTTCGTGGGCATGACCCGTCCCGACTGGAAGCGCGACGCCAAGGTGCAGCGGGTCGGCTGAGCCTCTTGCCCCGTTGAGACCCGTGGCGGGCGTGCTTAACTGCGCCAGCGGAGGAGACACCCTTGCCCAAGATCGACATGACCACCGCCCCGACGCGCGTCGGCACGGCCTATCCCGCGCCGTTCGACACACCGTGCCTGCATCGCCACCGCACCAAGTTGGGCGACGCCGTCGGCCTCGACCAGTTCGGCGTCAACCTGCTGCGCCTGCCACCCGGCGCCTGGTCCAGCCAGCGCCACTGGCACACGGCCGAGGACGAGTTCACCTGGGTGGTCGAGGGCGAGGTAGTGCTGGTCGAGAACGACGGCGAGAGCGTGCTGCGGGCCGGCGACTGTGCGGGCTTCAAGGCCGGCGTCGCCAACGGCCACCATTTCCAGAACCGCTCGAACCGCGACGCGCTGCTGCTGGAGATCGGCTCGCGCAAGCCGAACGAGGACGGCTGCGACTATCCCGACATCGACCTGGTGCTGCGCGAGGGCGACGGGACGTACCGGCATCGGGACGGAACACCGTACGAGACCGATCAAGGCCGCAAGCGCTAGGTCCGTTGACGCGCCTCGGCGATCGCCTAGGTTGATCCCATGCGAAATCTGCTCGTGCTGATCCTGCTCGCCGCCTTCCCCAGCTCGGCGCAGCAAGGCCCTGCGAGACAGAGCGCGCCGTCGATCACCCCCGCCGAAGCCCCTGCCCTCAAGGTTTCGCAGCCCTACAGGGTCAAGCAGCAAGGCGGCGGCCTGGGAATCTTCGTCGACGAGGCCGTGGTCTTCCACGAGGTCGGCGAGGGCCCATCGCGGGTCTGGGCGGCCGAGCGCCGTCGCCGCGATCAGCGAATGGGCGTGGTCAGCCTGCGGTACGAGTGGATCGACGGACGGACCTGCCCCGCGCTGGAGACGGTGATCGCCGACATCGGTCGCCTTCCACCGATCAAGATGGCGGGTCTCGACACAGAACCACGCGGCGCGTTCAGCGACGTGACGGAGGTCACGCTGATCGGACCTCCGGCGGGCGGAGGCATGCGCGACCTGGTGCTTCGTCGCGACGAGATGGGGCCGGTCTCCCGCTGGTGGCGGGCCAGCGCGAAGGCCCTGGAAGCCTGCTGGCAGGCCAAGCAACCTTACATTCCCGGCGCCTACGACCTGGGCGCCAAGCTCTCGGCGGCCCAGGACGAGGTGGAGATCATGCGACCCTATTAAGGGCCTCGCAGCCCGAGCAGCCAGTCGTGGACCGCGATGACGGCTGGCGAGGCGGTCGGCAGTCGCAGCAGGTGATAGGGCCGCCCCTGGATCACCGCCTCGAACGGCTGGACCAGCAGGCCCGAGGCCAGCTCGTCGCGCACCAGGCCCAGGCTGGCCATGGCTACGCCCAGGCCCGCCACCGCCGCTTGGATCGCCTGGCTGTCGTCGGTGAAGGTCAGGCGCGGAGTGGTGTCCAGATCCACAAGGCCACTCATCTGCGCCCAGCGCGCCCAGGTCGGGGTGTCGGCGGCGGGATGACGCCACTCGGCGTGCAGAAGGGTCTGGCCACGCAGGTCGCCCAGCGAAGCCAGGCCTAGCTTGGGACTGCAAACCGGCGCGAAGCTCTCGACGTACAGCGGCTCGGCGATCAGACCCGGGAAGGGCCCGTAGCCGTAGCGGATCGCCAGGTCGGCAACGCCGGAGCGCAGGTCCACCGGATCGTCGGACGCATGCAGCCGCAGCTGAAGATGGGGATGCATCCGCCGGAAGTCGGCCATGCGCGGCAGCACAAGACGCGCCGCGAAGGCGACCAGGACCGAGAGCGTGACCGTCTTGCCGCCATCGTCGGGTTTCAGAGCTCGCAACGCCTCGGCGAAACCGTCGAAGCCGTCGCGCAACACGGGGAACAATCGCCGCCCTGGCGCGGTGAGGGCGACACGGCGGACGTGGCGCTCGAACAGCTTCAGGCCCAGCGTCTCCTCCAGATCGCGGATCCGATGGCTGATCGCCGTCGGCGTCACGCCCAGCTCGTCGGCGGCCAGGCGAAAGCTCTCCAGTCGCGCCGCGGCCTCGAAGGCGCGCAGGGCGCCCAGTGGCAGGCGGCGGCGGGTGAATGAATTGAGCTCATCCATAACCTGACGATTACGCGTTCGTCAGGCCGGCGTCACGCGTTCAAAACGCCCTTCGAGATGATTTCACATCAGCCTTGGAGTTCGCCATGACCACGGTTCTTCAGATCGACGCCAGCGCCCGCTCGGGACGTTCCAGCGACACCCGCCACGGCTCGCACACCCGCCGGCTCACCCATCGGTTCATGGAGGCGTGGCGGGTCCTTCGCCCCGAGGACGCGGTGCTCTATCGCGATGTCGGGACGCGACCGCCGCGTCCCGTGAGCGGCGACTGGATTCAGGCCGCCTTCACCCCGCCGGCCGCGCGCGAGCCGTGGATGCGCGAGGTCCTGGTCGAAAGCGACACCCTGGTCGCCGAGCTCAAGGCCGCCGACATCATCGTCATCGGGGCGCCGATGTACAATTTCGGCCCGCCGGCCCCGCTGAAGGCCTGGGTCGACAACATCGTCCGCGTCGGCCTGACCTTCGGCTTCGACCGTGCGCGGGAAGGCGAGCCGTACTGGCCGATGCTGGAGGGGCAGGGCAAGACGTTGGTGGTCCTGACCGCGCGCGGCGACTACGGCTACGACGCCGGCGGGCGGATCGCGGACCTCGAGCTGGTCGTGCCCAGCTTGGCCAAGCCGCTCGGCTATCTGGGGATCACCGACCTGCAGGTAGCGGCCGTCGAGTACGACGAGTTCGCCGACGACCGCCTCGCGGCCTCGCTGCGCGACGCCGAGGCGAGCGTCGATGCGCTGGCAAAGAGGATCGCGGCGGAGAGAAACGTCGAACGAGCGCTCGTCGCCTGATGGCGGAGGCGCGGCGGGCTTTAGGCCGCCCGGCGCGCCTTCTTCACCTTGGCCATGGCGCGGTCGCGGCGCAGGCGCGAGAGGTGGTCGATGAACAGGACGCCTTCCAGGTGGTCCATCTCGTGCTGGATGCAGACGGCGAACAGGCCCTCGGCCTCCTCGACGACCGTCTCGCCCTGGTAGGTCATGTAGCGGACGGTGACCTTCGACGGGCGCTCGACCTCGTCGAAATATTCCGGCACCGACAGGCAGCCTTCCTCGTAGCCGAGGACCTCTTCCGAGGTCGACAGGATCTCGGGATTGACGAAGTAGCGCGGCGCCGGCTCCTCGCCCTCACGGGCCAGGTCCATGACGATGATCCGCACGGGCTCGCCCACCTGCACGGCGGCCAGGCCGATGCCCGGGGCGTCGTACATGGTCTCCAGCATGTCATCCATCAGGACGCGCAGCTCGTCGGTGACGACCTCCACCGGGGTGGAGATCTTCTTCAGCGTCGCCAGGTCGGCGGCGTTATCGACGGTGAGGATGCGACGGATAGCCATGATACTGGTCAGGTAAGCGTCTCATTTCCGAGCGTCAAGGTGGGGGATTGTCCCACCGCCAGCTTGGCGAGCGGACGAACCCCCTGCTCCACCGGCGCCGGCTCGGCGATCTCCTTGCCCTCGTGGTCGACCGACAGCTCTTCGAAGCGGCGGGCCTGGGTCAGGACTTGGCTCTCCAGCGAGCCGACGAACTGGTTGTACTTGCCGACGGCGCTTTCCAGCGCCTTGCCCATGGCCCCCGCATGGGCGCCCATGACCGAGACGCGCTTGTAGAGCTCGCGGCCGACCTCGACGATGCGGGCGGCGTTCTTGGCCTGGTCCTCGGCCCGCCAGCCATAGGCCACGGCCTTGCAGAGCGCGAACAGGGTGGTCGGGGTGACCAGCACCACCCGACGGTCCATCGCTTCGGCCATCAGCTCCGGAAGCCGATCCAGGGCGGCGGCCAGGAAGCCGTCGCCGGGCACGAACATGGCGACGAAGTCCGGCGAGCCCTCGCCCGCGAACTGGTCCCAATAGGCCTTGGACGCCAGGCTCTGCATGTGGGCGCGAACGCTGGCGGCGTGGCGGACCATGGCGGCCTCGCGCAGGACCTCGTCGGTGGCCTCCTGCGACTCCAGGAAGGCGTTCAGCGAGCACTTGGCGTCGATCACGAACACCCCGCCACCCGGCAGGGTGACCTTGACGTCGGGCCGGCGGCGGCCCTCGTCGGTGTCGACGCTGAACTGCTCCTGGAAGTCGAAGCGGCTGTTGAGGCCGGCGGCCTCGAGAACGTTGCGCAAGGTCTGCTCGCCCCAGCGCCCCTGCACGCCCGCGCCGCGGCGCAGGGCGGCCGACAGTTTGCGCGCCTCGGCCTGGGTGGCGGTCGAAGCCTCGAGCAGGGCGGCGATCTGGGCCTTCAGGCCGCCGGACTCTTCGGCGCGCGCCTTCTCGACCGCCGTCACCTGGGCCTCGAACTTGGCCAGGGTCTCGGCCACCGGCTTCAGCTGGGCCTCCAGGCGGGCCTGGGTCAGCTGGTCCCGGCTCTTGGCGTTCTCGTCGGCGCGTTTGATCAGCTGCTCGGCCACGGCGTTGGCGCTCTGGGCGGCCTGGGCGCGGATCAGCTCGATCTGGGTGGCGGTCTGGTCTTCCAGCAGGCGCGAGCGCTCCTCGGCCTGGGCCACACGCTCGTTCAGCATCCAGGCCTGAGCCTCGGCCTTGGCGGCGCGGCGCTGGGAGGCGAGCGCCCATAAGGCGCAGGCGATGGCGGCCAGGGCGAAGACGACGGCCAGGATTATGGCCAAGAACGAGGAAGAGTCGGAAAAGTTCATGCTCCGTTCTTAGCCGGAGTCGGAGCTACGAGGAAGTTCCCCTTCTCCCCTTGCGGGAGAAGGTGTCGCCACAGGCGACGGATGAGGGGTCGCGCGGACGGACCGGTACAACCCCTCACCCGGCCCTTCGGGCCACCCTCTCCCGCAAGGGGAGAGGGAGACCGCTCATCAGGCGTCGCCGTCCGCGAGGTCGGCGATCAGGCCGTTGATCGGCTCGTCGTTGAAGCTGGTGACGTTGTGGCCCTTGTCCACGACGCCGACCTTGGCGACGTGCGGGGTTTCGGTCTCGGCTTCGGGAGCCTTGTCTTCGGGCGTGCTCATGAATTTGTCCCTCCACTCACGCGTCGACAATCCGTCGAACGCGGCTGGGCGGACCTTGGCGCGGGAAAGCGGAGCTGTCAGCCGGATTCCGGCTTTGTCCCCGCAATTCGCCTCAAGCCGGCCGACGCGCGCGCAAGGCTTGGGCGATCGTGCCGTCGTCCAGCCAGTCGAGATCGCCCCCGACCGGCACCCCACGCGCCAGCATGGTCACCGGCACGGCGGTGGGCGCCAGGCGGTCGGCGAGATAGTGGGCGGTGGTCTGGCCGTCGACCGTGGCGGGCAGGGCCAGGATCACCTCGGACACCTGACCATCCCCGACTCGCGCGACCAGTTCCCCGACCCGCAGGGACTCCGGCCCCATCCCGTCCAGCGCTGACAGCAGGCCGCCCAGCACGTGGTAGCGGCCCTTGAACGAGCCGCCGCGTTCCATGGCCCAGACCGAGCCGACCTCCTCGACCACGCAGATCAGCCGCGGGTCGCGGGTCATGTCCGAGCAGATTGCGCAGGGATCGGTGACGTCCAGCGAGCCGCAGACCCCGCAGGTGCGGACCTTGGCCTGGGCCTCGGCCATGGCCAGGGCCAGCGGCGCCAGCAGGGTGTCGCGCTTCTTCAGCAGAGCCAGGGCCGCGCGCCGGCCCGAGCGTGGGCCCAGCCCCGGCAGCTTGGACAGCAGGGCGATCAGGCGCTCGATCTCGGGTCCGGCGGAGGCGGCCATCAGGGTTTGGCGACCCGGGTGACCTGGCTGTAGATCACCCGCCATTGGCCGTCGCGCTTGGCCCAGGTGTCGACGAAGCGGACCACCAGGGCGAAGCGCTGGCCGCCGTCCGTGCCGGTCATGTTGACCCGCCCGCCCAGCAGGGCGACGTCGCCGTGGACCTTCTCGACTGGCGCCTCGATCGTGAACGGGTCGAGCTTGAAGCCGGGCGTCATGTAGTCGCGGATCAGGTCGGCCTTGGACTGGACGACGCCCGCCCCGTTGACCAGCACGTAGTCGTCGGCGACCAGACGCTCGAGGGCGGCGCGATCGGCGTGGACCTGGGCCTCGTCATAGGCGTGGGCGGCGGCGGCCAGGTCGGGCGGCAAGGTCTCGGCCCAGGCGGCGACCGGCGCGACCATCAGCAGGAGGGCCGCCAGCGGCGAACGGATCTTCATGCGCGGGCCCTCCCCTGGCGTCCGGCTAGAACTTCATGCCCGGCATGCCGCCCATCAGGCCCGCCATCGGGCCGGCGGCTTCCTGCATCATCTGAGCTTGCTTGGCGTCGAGCTTCTTCTTGGCGTCGGCGTGGGCGGCGACGACCAGGTCGGCGATCACTTCGCCCTCGCCCGGCTCGATCAGGCTCTCGTCCAGCGTCACCTTGGCCAGCTCGCCCGTGCCCTTCAGCACCACCGTGACCATGCCGCCGCCCGAGGTCCCCTCGACAGTGCTCTCGGCCAGACGCGCCTGGGCGTCCGCCAGCTTCTGTTGCATGGCCTGGGCCTGCTTCATCAGGCCGCCGAGGTCTTTCATGTCCAACTCCGTTTGTTGTCATCCCGGCGAAACCCGGGACCGCCGGATACGCCGGCGTCTGTCGCGGTCCCGGGTCTGCGCTAAGCTTCGCCCGGGATGACAGTTCTCAAGGTCAGCCCTCTTCCTCGTCCGGCTCCAGGGGCGGAGCCTCGGGGGTGAGGAGCTTGCGGATCTCGACGATCTCGGCGCCGGGGAAGGCCGACAGCACCGAGGCCACGAACGGATCCAGCTTGATCTCGGCCAGCGCCTCGCGCTCCTCGCGCTTCTGGCGCTCCATCATGCTCTCGGCCCCGCCGCCGCCCTCGGCGGCGACCAGCCAGGGTTGACCGGTCCACTCCTTCAGAGCCCGAACCAGGCGGCCGGCCAGATTGCCGGGCGCGCCGGGCGCGGCCTCGAAGGTGATGGCGCCGGGTCGGAAGCTGATCGGGCGGACATATTGCTCGACGTCCAGGCGCAGGCCGATGTCGCGCCGAGCCGCGATCAAGGCCAAGACGTCGTCGAACGAGGCCAGCACCGGCATGGCCTGGGCCGCCGGCGCAGCCATGCTGACGGCCTGGGCCGAAACGCCGCCGCCGGACGAACCGCCACCGACGGAGACGCCGCCGCCTCCCCCGCCACCGACGGGCGTCCCGTCACGCAGGGCCTTCAGCGCCTCTTCCGGACCCGGCAGGTCGGCGGCGTAGCACAGACGGATCAGGGCCATCTCGGCCGCGGCCATGGCGTCGGGCGCGCGGCGCACCTCGTCATGGGCCTTGAGCAGCATCTGCCACAGGCGCGACAGCGTGCCGGCCGAGGTGTGGGCCCCGATCGCGGCCAGGCGCGCGGCCTGCTCCTTGGGCATCGACAGGGCGTCCGGCCCCAGGGCCTTGGACACCGCCGAAGCGTGGCAGTGGTCGAGGACGTCGAGCATGACCACCGCCGGATCGGCCCCGAAGCCCCACAGGGCGCGGAAACCTTCCAGGGCGTCCTTGGTCTTGCCGCCCATGACATGTTCGAACAGGGCGATGGTCTGACCTCGGTCGGCCAGGCCCAGCATGTCGCGCACGACGGCGGTCGTGACCGTGGCCCCGCGATCGGTCTGGACAATGGCCTGGTCCAGCAGCGACAGGCCGTCGCGCACCGAGCCCTCGGCCGCGCGGGCGATCAGGGCCAGGGCGTCCATCTCGATCCGCGCGCCCTCCTTGGCCGAGATGCGGTCGAAATGCTTGACCAGCACGTCCGGCTCGACCCGGCGGAGGTCGAAGCGTTGGCAGCGGGACAGGATGGTCACCGGGACCTTGCGGATCTCGGTGGTGGCGAAGATGAACTTGGCGTGCGGCGGCGGCTCTTCCAGCGTCTTCAGCAGGGCGTTGAACGCCGCCGTCGACAGCATGTGCACTTCGTCGATGATGTAGACCTTGTAGCGCGCCTCCACCGGGGCGTAGCGCACCCCGTCCAGCAGTTCGCGCATCTCGTCGACCTTGGTGCGGGACGCGGCGTCCAGCTCCAGCACGTCCATGTGCCGGCCTTCGATGATCGAGCGGCAGTGGTAGCCCTCGACGGTCAGGTCGACCGAGGGACCTTTGACGGTATCGGTCTCGTAGTTCAAGGCCCGGGCCAGCAGGCGGGCGGTCGTGGTCTTGCCGACCCCCCGGACGCCCGTGAGCATGAAGGCGTGGGCGATACGGCCGGTGGAAAAGGCGTTGGCCAGGGTGCGGACCATGGCCTCCTGGCCGATCAGGTCCTCGAAGGTGCGCGGGCGGTATTTGCGCGCCAGCACTGTATAGGCGTCGCCCTTCTCGCCCTCGACCGCGGTCTCGACAACGGGACGCGCCGCCTCGACCGGCGCCGGCGCGGGCGCGGGCGTCTCGCCGAAGATGTCGGCGGTGTTCTCGTCGCGCTCGGGAAGCTCTTCCGCGGGCGGTTCGTCCCACGGCGGCGCGGAATCGGTCGAGAGGTCGTCGTGGTCGGCCATGGGATGAGTGTAGTGGCGTGGAGCGCGCGGCAAAAGGCCCGGTCCGACTAGACCGTGCTTCTACTGACAGATTTTAGGGAAAGGTGGAGACCGGACAGCGACCCAGAGCTGATCTCGTTGTGGCTGCTGCCTCTCGGCCCTGACCAGGTTGGCGAGGACTCCGTCCGCGCCGGTCTCCAAGGCCTATATCGCGACTCATCGCGACGGATGCAAGGCGCATGATGCTCGTGCGACGTCGTGACGAGCGGCCATACCCGCGCTAGAGAGTCGCCATGCCTCTGTCGATCATCACCAACACCTTCGCCGGCAACCCGTTGAACCGCGCCAGCGAGCGACGTGGCGACGAGTCGTGGCTGGCCGAAAAACTGGCCGATCCCGAGTCGCTGGCCGTCGCCCTCTGGAATGGCAAGCCGCTGGTCGAGGACATCCTCGGCGAGGACGGCCAGCCCTCCGGCGTCCAGATCGCCTATCTGCGTGCCGACATGGCCCAGGACCTGGCGGGCGGCGGCGAGAAGCTGCTGTTCCTGGGCCTGTGGAAGGACATCGCGGTCTTCGCGGTCGATATCGAGGGCGCGGCCGACCCCGCCGAAGGGCCGCTGCAGGGCCTGGGCCGGTTCGAAGAGCTGCGCGGGGTGGCCGCGACCATGCCGCCGGCCGACGCCGGCATCCTGGCCACCGCCAAGTCGATGTTCGAGTGGCGTCGCCGCCATCGCTGGTGCAGCACCTGCGGCCAGAAGAGCGAGGTCGCCGACGGCGGCTGGAAGCGCGTCTGCCCGGCCTGCTCGGCCGAGCACTTCCCACGCACCGATCCGGTGGTGATCATGCTGGCCGTCCACGACGACAAGTGCCTGCTGGGCCGTCAGGCCGCCTGGCCCGCGGGCATGTTCTCGGCCTTGGCTGGCTTCCTGGAGCCCGGCGAGACGATCGAAGAGGCCTGCGCCCGCGAGCTGAAGGAAGAGGCGGGCCTGAACGCTACCGCCGTTCGCTACCACTCCAGCCAGCCCTGGCCGTGGCCGTCGTCGCTGATGATGGGGCTGATGGCCGACGTCGACAGCGCCGACGCCGCCCCCGACCAGACCGAGCTGGAAGAGGTGCGCTGGTTCAGCAAGGAAGAAGCCGCCCTGCTGCTCAAGGGCGAACTGGACGGCCTGTTCATGCCCCCGCCGCTGGCGATCGCGCACCAGCTGATCAAGGCCTGGGCGGAGGGGTAGCGAATACAGGCCCCCTCCGGGCCTTCGGCCCTCCTCCCCCGGAGGGGGAAGAAGGGCGCGCCTTCCGCCCCCACTGGGGGCGGACGATCGCGCAGCGATCAGGTGGGGGCCCGCTGAGTCGGCCGCTTATCTGAACGGCGGCTCGTCGAACGCCCGCAGTTTCCGCGAGTGCAGGTTCGGGCCTTCGGCGTGCAGCAGCTTGCAGGCCATGATGCCGATCTGCAGGTGCTGGCTGATCGCCCGCTCGTAGAAGGCGTTGGCTTGGCCCGGCAGCTTGATCTCGCCGTGCAGCGGCTTGTCGGACACGCACAGCAGCGTCCCATAGGGCACGCGGAAGCGATAGCCCTGGGCCGAGATCGTCGCCGACTCCATGTCGATGGCCACGGCCCGGCTCTGGTTGAAGCGCAAGGCCGAGAGGCTGTGACGCAGTTCCCAGTTGCGGTCGTCGGTGGTGACCACGGTGCCGGTGCGCAGGCGGCGCTTCAGCTGGTCGCCGCTGTCGCCGCTGATCGCCTTGGCCGCGTCGTAGAGCGCCCGCTGCACCTCGGCGATCGAGGGCACCGGGATCTCAGGCGGCAGCACGGCGTCCAGCACGTGGTCATCGCGCAGATAGGCGTGGGCCAGGACGTAGTCGCCGATGGTCTGGGTGTCGCGCAGGCCGCCGCAGTGGCCGATCATCAGCCAGGCTTGCGGGCGCAGGACCGCGAGGTGGTCACAGATCGTCTTGGCGTTGGACGGGCCGACGCCGATGTTGACCAGAGTCACGCCCGAGCCGCCCGGCGCCATCAGGTGGTAGGCCGGCATCTGGTGCTTGCGCCAGGTCGACTCCGCCACCGCCAGCTCGGGATTGGCCGTATTGGCGGTGATGCTCAGCCCGCCCGAGCACGACAGGGCCGTGTAGGGACTGTCAGGCGCCTTCAGCTGCTCGATGCCCCAGCGGACGAACTCGTCGACATAGCGGTGATAGTTCGTGAACAGGATGAACTGCTGCACGTCCTCGGCCGGGGCGCCGGTGTAGTGCTTCAGGCGGGCCAGCGAGAAGTCGGTGCGCAGGCCGTCGAACAGCGACAGCGGGCGCTCCTCCTCCAGAGCCGGGTTCCAGACCCCGTCGGCGATCTCGTCGCCGATGAAGGCCAGGTCGGTGGTCGGGAAGAACCGGGCGATATCCTCACTGCGGACGTCGGCCTGGTTCAGGTCGATCGTGGCGTCCAGCACGTAGGGATAGGGGATCTCCTGGTTGGAACGATCCACCTCGACCTCGACGTTGAAGTCGTCCATCAGCAGAGTCAGCTGCTCGACCAGATAGTCCTTGAACTGGGCCGGCTTGGTGACCGTGGTGGCGTAGACGCCTGGACGGCTGACGCGGGCGTAGGAGCGGGCCAGCTTGGGCGGCAGCGCCTCGGGGTCATAGGTCAGGCGCAGCTCGGGATAGGCGAAGGTCCCGTCGAACCGCTGCTGCGGGTCGGGGCGGGTTCCGTGTTCCAGATAGGCCTTGAGGGCGGTCCGAAGGGCGCCGACGGCGCGTTCGTATTCGTCATTGAGCCGTTCGACGACGGCGATTGCTTTTTCTTGGTTTGACATGGCGCCTTATAGCGATGTTTCGCGACATTGGCGAGACATCGGCCCGCTCGTGGGAATGATTTATTACTTATCGAGAGAGAGAACCGCACGGCCTCCCGCCGCCGCAGGGTGAGCCTGTTTATCCGGCTTGGCGCGCGCCAAGCCGCGCCGGACACCTCAAGGGCATGGACGAACCCGCGTTCGTCGGCCACAAGGGCTGAAATGCTCAAAGAGCGAGCGGATGGCGGCGCTGTCGTTCTCGTGCGTCGTTCTTCCGAAACCAGAATACGCCGTCGACGCCCGCCAATAGACGTTGGTGGGGGGCGCCAGGGGGATACATGAACAAACGCTTCGCCATTCTGATCGTCCTGGCCATGGTGCTCGGCGTCGCGGTGGGCTGGGGATGCAACCAGTACCTCGATCCGGCCGGCGCCAAGAAGGCCGCCGAGCTGGCCTCGCTGCTGCCCTACATCTTCCTGCGCCTGATCAAGATGATCATCGCGCCGCTGGTCTTCACGACCCTGGTGGCCGGCATCGCCCACATGGAGGACGCCGCCGCCGTCGGGCGCGTCGGCGTCAAGGCGATCGGCTGGTTCCTGACCGCCTCGATCCTGTCGCTGCTGATCGGCATCGGCATGTTCCACCTGCTGGACCCCGCCCATGGCGTGGTGCTGAAGGAGGTCGCCGAAGCCGGCGCGCCGCCGTCAGCCGCGGGCGCCTTCACGGTCAAGAGCTTCATCGACCACCTGATCCCGGCCTCGCTGTTCGAGGCCATGTCGAAGAACGAGATCCTGCAGATCGTCGTCTTCTCGATCTTCGTCGGCACGGCCGTCGCCACCCTCGACGACAAGGCGCCGATGGTGCTGCAGGTCACCGAGCAGGCGGCCTCGATCATGCTGAAGGTGACAGGCTTCGTGATGGCCTTGGCCCCGCTGGCCATCTTCGGCGCCCTGGTCAACACCGTCGCCAAGGAAGGCCTGTCGATCCTGGGCGTCTACGCCCGCTTCATCGGCTCGTTCTACGCGGGCCTGGGCGTGCTGTGGCTGCTGCTGTTCCTGGCCGCCCTGGCCTTCCTGGGCAAGCGGGCCCTGAAGCTGTTCGCCTTCATCCGCACCCCGGTGCTGCTGGCCTTCTCGACCGCCAGCTCGGAAGCGGCCTATCCGCGCCTGCTGGACGGCCTGCCCACCGTGGGCGTGCGTCGCAAGATCGTCAGCTTCGTCCTGCCGCTGGGCTATTCGTTCAACCTCGACGGCTCGATGATGTACTGCACGTTCGCCACCCTGTTCATCACGGCGGTGCACGGCGTCCACCTGACGTTCGAGCAGCAGGCCTCGATGCTGCTGCTGCTGATGGTCACCTCCAAGGGCATGGCCGGCGTGCCGCGCGCCTCGCTGGTGGTGATCATGGCCACCCTCACCTATTTCGGCCTGCCCGAAGCCTGGATCGCCCTGGTCCTGGGCGTCGACCATCTGCTGGACATGGGCCGCAGCGCCACCAACGTCGTCGGCAACAGCGTCGCCGCCGCCGTGGTCGCCAAGTGGGAAGGCGAGCTGGATCCGGTCGAAACGGTCGAGCCCGCCAAGGCCTAAAAGCCTTACACGACAACGCCTGCCGGACGGCCCGCCTCCCACCCGGAGGCGGGCCGTTTTCGTGTACAGTTTCAAATGTACAGTAAAAACTTGACAAGCTTCAGGAGAGGACCAATCTCTTGATCCGAGGGACTTTTTAGGACGATCACGCCATGAGCAAGCTCACCCGCGTCACGCGCGCCGCGCTGATCGGGCTCGCCGTCGCCGGCCTGGGCGCCTCGGGCGCTTCGGCGGCCCAGGGCGACGCCCCGACCAAGGCCATCAAGCCGATCCGCCAGTGCTTCTACCTGTCCGACTGGCGCGGCTGGACCGCGCCGGACAAGAACACCCTGTACATGAAGGTGCGCGGCCGCGACGTCTACCGCGTCGACCTGGCCTACGGCTCTAACCAGCTGACCTGGCCCGGCACCCACCTGGTCTCGATCGTGCGCGGCCCCGACAGCATCTGCCACCCGCTGGACCTGGACCTGCGGGTCTCGGACGGCATGGGCTTCGCCATCCCGATCCGCGCCAAGACCATCACCAAGCTGACGCCGGAACAGATCCAGGCGTTGCCGAAGAAGGACCGGCCCTAGGCTAGAGCGCCGCGGCGTTCAGCAGGGCGACGATCATCGCATTGGCCGGCGTGGCGATCCCGTGCGCCGCGCCCTTGCGGACGATGACGCCGTTGCGGGCGTCCAGCTCCATCGGCCGGCCGGCGGCGCGGTCGGCGTGCAGCGAGTTCATCGACTCCGGGACCTGGCGCCGATAGCCGGCGACCACCTGGTCGGCCAGGTCGTCGGACAGGTCCGCGCCCTCGGCCCGCCCCACCGCCACGCACTCGCGCACCAGCGTCCGCATGACGTCCGCCGCGCCCTCGTCGTGGGCGACGATGGCGGTCTTCAGCACCAGGGCGTTGACCGCGCCGGCGCAGTTGAGGGCCAGCTTCTTCCAGGCCTCGGTCGTGAAGTCCTCGACGACCAACAAGTCGATCGGCGTATGGGCGAATAGGGCCGCGAAGGCCTCGCCCGCGTCGCCCGCCGGGACCTTGATCCAGCCGTTGAGCCGCTGCAGCACCCGTCCGGGGGCCGAGCGCTCGGCCGGGATATCGACCACCGCCGGGATCAGGCCGGCGGCCGCGACCTTGCCCTCGAATGGGACGGTGTGCTCGACGCCGTTGCGCAGGATCGCGACCCGGGTCTCCGGTCCCACCAGGACGTCGAGCCAGGCCAGGGCGCCGGCGCTGTCGTAGGTCTTGGTCGCCACCAGCACCCAGTCGACGGGTGAGAGGCCTTCCGGCGAAGTCGCCACACGCGAGGTCGCCGTGATCGGGCCTTCGGGCGTCTCGACCGCCAGGCTCTCAAACGGCGTGCGGACGCAGACGGTGACGGCGTACGCGGGGTTCTGGGCCAGCCAGGCCGCCACGGTCCCGCCGACGGCCCCTGGGCCGATCACCGCTATGCTGGTCATGCTGGAGCTCCCGACTGTGTCCAGCCTGTCCTAGAGCGGGTTCGCGGCGGCTTCTAGCGCTTTCGGACGCTGGCCTCGGGCGCGAAGAAATTGCCCTGCAAGGGAATGGCGCAGGGCGTGCGGCCCAGCCGCACCTCCCCTTGCCGGCCTTTCGGCTTTCGCCCGCCGCCGAACTTGATCGAGCAGTTCAGGACTCTGAAGTAGTCACCGTCGGGGGCCGCGCCCCCTGGTTTCGGATCGCCATAGCTCCGTCCCGACGCCCCCGCCGCGGCGACCTCGTCGAAATAGGCCCGCTTGCCCGGATCCATCGGCGCGTCGTAGCGCGGGCCGGAAGGATCCAGCCGCCCCAGCCTCTCCTCGCAAGCCTCGCGCTCCTGGCGCGACCGGGACGCCGCGCGCGCGCAGCCGACGCCGGCGCGAAGCGCGGCGCCGAGGTTGGCCGGCGCGGCGGGGCCGCTGGCCGCCGGCGCCGAGGGTCCGCCCGGGACGGCCTCGACCGCGCTCACGGGCGGGAATGGGGACGGTTCGATCGCTTCCGACCCSGGCTCCGCCGCTCGGTCCACGGCCCGACGAGCGGCGGGCGCCGGCGAGGACCGCGTCACACTGGGCTTCGAACGCGTGGGGCTGACCAGCTCGACGGACATCAGGGGAAGGTCGGGGCCGGCGGCCAGGAAGTCCGGCGACGTCGGCCAGGCCAGCCAGCCCAGCACGATCGTGTGCAGGACGAGGGACAGGCCCATGATCCAGCCGAACCGGCTCCGCCGTCGTCGATACCCTCTCATCGCCCGCCCCACGGCCCCCAACCTGTGCTTGTGGAGGGTGAGGTTTCAGTTGTGTCGGAAGCGAGGCTCCATAAGGGCGGGCATGGCCAAGATTGGCGTCCGCCTCCGCCGCTTGATCGCCCGGGCGATCTCGGCAAGATGCGCCGCGTGCAAGGACGCATCCGCTTTCCCGGCAACCCCTGGCCGCAGGGCCACACGCTGGCCGCCTTTTCGCTGAGCGCGGCGCTGGACGCCCGCCACGGCGTCGGCTTGCTGCTGCATCTGAAGACCCAGGACTACGCCGCCGACGGGCCGGGGGCGGACGCTGGCGACAATGCCGACTGGACCTCGCCCGACGTGTGGGAAAACTTCGGCGAGTGCACGCTGTCGAACACCGCGTGGGGCTATCTGAACGACCAGCTGGTCCGGCTGGACCATCCGCCGTTCCGGCGGTTCGATTCGCGCGACCTGGTCGGCCAAGCCTTCGACCTGGATCCTGTCGCCGACCTGCCGCCCGGCTGGTCCCCCGGCGACCAGCCATTCCAGATCTATCTGCTGGGTCACGACGCCGTCGCCGAGCACCGCATCAGCTTCGCCGAAGGCTCCTCGCCCGGCCTGTTCGACATCGGCTGGAGCGGCCGGATCGCGCTGTTCTACGCCGGCGAGGAGGACTTCCGGCATCGCTTCGAGGCCGAGATCCACGACGCCCCGTTCGAGGGGTTCGAGCTGGCCGCCGATCTCGACGTCCCCGTTCCGCGCCGCCAAACCGCCGCCCAGGCCCTGCTCGAGCGGTTCGTCACCCGTCCCGACGCCTGGCGCTTCGTTCCCGGCCAGGCGCGGGGCGACAAGGACCGCTTCGTTCCGGCCCTCTGAAACCCAGCCCTCTGAAACGACGAAGGGCGAGACCTTTCGGTCCCGCCCCTCGCCGACACCCCTCGTGAAGCGCCTATTCCGCCGACAGCGTCTCGCCGCGCTTGGCCATCATCTGGTCGAAGCTGGACCACACGCCCTCGCCGCCGTGCCATTGGCCCTTGGTCGCGGCCTTGGAGTACTCGGTCGCCCGCGCCTCGAAGAAGTTGGCGTGCTCGACGCCCGACAGCAGCGACTGCAGCCAGGGCAGCGGGTTTTCCTTCACGCCGTACACTTCCGGCAGGTGCAGCTGGCGCAGGCGCCAGTCGGCGATGAAACGGATGTACTTCTTGATGTCGTCCGGGGTCATGCCCTGGATCTCGCCGGCCTCGAAGGCCAGGTCGATGAAGTTGTCCTCCATGGTGACCACGGTCTTGCAGCAGTCGACGATGTCGTCGGCCACGGCCTTGGTCACGCACTTCGTCTCGGCGTTGAACGCATGGTACAGCTTGATGATGCCTTCGCAGTGCAGGCTCTCGTCGCGGATCGACCACGAGACGATCTGGCCCATGCCCTTCATCTTGTTGAAGCGCGGGAAGTTCATCAGCATCGCGAACGAGGCGAACAGCTGCAGGCCTTCGGTGAAGCCGCCGAACATGGCCAGGGTGCGGGCGATGTCGGCATTGGTCTCGACGCCGAACTTCTGCATGAAGTCGTGCTTGTCGCGCATGGCCTGGTATTCCATGAACGCGCCGAACTCGCTTTCCGGCATGCCGATGGTTTCAAGCAAGAGCGCGTAGGCCGCGATATGGATGGTCTCCATATTGGCGAACGACGACAGCATCATCTTCACTTCGGTCGGTTTGAACACCCGGCCGTAGCGCTCCATGTAGTTGTCGGCCACCTCGATGTCCGACTGCGTGAAGAAGCGGAAGATCTGCGTCAGCAGGTTCCGTTCCTTGTCGTTCAGCTTGACGGCCCAGTCCTTGAGGTCCTCGCCCAGCGGCACCTCTTCGGGCATCCAGTGGACCTGCTGCTGCTTCTTCCAGAAGTCGTAGGCCCACGGATAGCGGAACGGCTTGTAGGCGCCAGAGGGGGTCAGGAGGCCGGGCGTGGTGATCAGCTTGGCGGACATGGCGAACCCTGGAGGCAAGAATCGAGAGGCGGCGATAGGATGGGTTCACCCTACCAAAGCCTTCGGGTTCATCTAGTGGTCCCGGTGTCGCAGTCACACAAGATGTTGTGAGTGCGTGTGGATAAGTCAGGAAGCTTGACCATGGATTCGTACCGGATTTTCAGCGCCCTGGGCTCCGGCGGCGTGCCCGTCGAGGCCGCTATGTCCTTGATCGGCCTGCCCTATGAGGTGGTCGAGGCCCCGACCTGGGAGGGCGAGGCGCAAGCGGCCAAGGTCGCCGTGGTCAACCCGCTGAAGCAGATCCCGGCCCTGGTCACCCCCGCCGGCGAGACCCTCACCGAGAGCGCCGCCATCTTGATCTGGCTGGCCGACAGCTTCCCCGAGGCGCGGCTGGGTCCGGCCGTCGACGCCCCCGAGCGCGCCCAGTTCCTGCGCTGGATGACCTTCATCCCGGCCTCGATCTATTCGCTGTTCTGGGTGCGGGATGATCCGTCGCGGCTGGGCGGGGATGATCCGGAGGTCCAGGCGCGGATCAAGGCGGCGACGGCCGAGCGGATCCTGGACTGCTGGGCGATGATGGAGAGCCAGGTGAGTCCGGGGCGGTACCTGCTGGGGGACGAGCTGAGCGTGCTGGACCTCTACGTGACGGTGGTCAGCCGGTGGGGGCCGCGCCGGGTGCGGTTCTACGAGGTCGCGCCGAGGATGGCGGAGGTGGTGAAGCGGGTGGATGCGGATCCGAGGTTGGCGGGGTTTTGGGAGCAGAGGTTCCCGTTCTTTGACGGCTGGGAGCGGTTGGGGCAGCAGGCCTAGAGTCCCTCTTCCATAGGGAGAGGGCGGGGCCCGCCGCCGCAGGCGGTGGGAGGGTGAGGGGTTTCGTCGCCAACCGCCAAGACCCACCATCGTCAAAGCCTCATTCGGCCAGGGTGTAACCTCTCACCCTCCCACCGCTTCGCGGCGGGCCCCGCCCTCTCTCTATGAGAGAGGGATCTCGAATAGTCGCAAGCCCGACCTCCCCGGGTCGGGTGCGATCCTTACATCTCTTGGAGGCTGGAGCGTGCAGGGCTGATCAGGTCAGCCCTGCGATCGTCTCGCCGTGAGATGTAAGGAGGGCTCCTTCTCCGGGGAGAAGAAGGCTAAAACCCCGCTCCTTCTCCCCATGCGGGAGAAGGTGGCCCGAAGGGCCGGATGAGGGGTCGATCGTCCTGTCGGCTTGGCGCCCAGCAGTCACCGCCGTCGCGGCGGACACCGCCTTCAACCCCTCACCCGACCGCCTTCGGCGGCCACCCTCTCCTCC
>NZ_JBFUJD010000033.1:0-49138 GCF_056401555.1 Caulobacter sp. P4_E5 | reverse complement strand
AAAAGGCCGCCCGGTGGGGCGGCCTCGTTCGGAACGTATCAGAGGTGGCGGTTACTCGCCGGCCTTGATCTGCTCGCGGGCATGGGACAGCAGCTCGTCCATCTTCATGCGGACCTCGCCCTCGGACACCGAGACGCCCGAGCCCTTGAGGTCTTCGAAGACCTTGCGCAGCACGTCCTCGTCGCCCGGCTGTTCGAAGTCGGACTTCACCACGGCGCGCGCGTACTCCTCGACGGTCGCCAGGCCCATCAGGCCGGCCGCCCATTCGCCCAGCAGGCGGTTGCGGCGCGCGGTCGCCTTGAATTCCAGTTCGTTGTCGTGCGCGAACTTACGTTCGAAACCCTGTTCGCGTTCGTCGAAGGTGGTCATGAAGGCCCCAAAGTCGCCAGCCTGTCGCGGCCAGATGAATTCATCCGGCCGCGACAGGCCATAATTCTAAACATTTTGAGCATGATGGCCGCCGAAACCGGCGTCCACTTTCGGCTATCAATGCTCCTACGCCGGCTGCATATCCCGTGGCGGTCTCCGCCGCAATCGGCGGATAGGCCGCAGCCGATGTTTCCGTTCGAACCATAGACCAAATAACTGTCCTTTGTTTGCGCGGCCGCGCTCATTCAGGTAGGTTCCAAGGGACATTTTTTAGTGAGCGGCCTTGAGTCGAACGCCGCGCGCAGCTATCCGCCGCGCGCGCTTTTCGTTTCTCCGGGAACTTTCTTCCCGCCAGGGCCGGGCGCGCGCTTCCAGAAGGGCCTCGACGAGAGCCATGACGACCCGTCGCAAGAAGATCTACGAAGGCAAGGCCAAGATCCTGTACGAGGGCCCCGAACCGGGCACCTTGATCCAGTACTTCAAGGACGACGCGACGGCGTTCAACGCCCAGAAGAAGGCCGTGCTGGAAGGCAAGGGCGTCATCAACAACCGGATCAGCGAGTACATCATGACTCGCCTGAACACGATCGGCGTCCAGAACCACTTCATCCGCCGCCTGAACCTGCGCGAGCAGCTGATCAAGGAGGTCGAGATCGTTCCGCTCGAGGTCGTGGTGCGCAACATCGCCGCCGGCTCGATCGCCACGCGCCTGGGCCTGACCGAGGGTCAGCCCCTGCCCCGCTCGATCATCGAGTTCTACTACAAGGACGACAAGCTCAACGACCCGATGGTGTCGGAAGAGCACATCACCGCGTTCAACTGGGCCGCGACCCAGGAGATCGACGACATGATGGCCATGGCCCTGCGGGTGAACGACTACCTGTCGGGCCTGTTCAGCGGCGTCGGCATCACGCTGGTGGACTTCAAGATCGAGTTCGGCCGCATCTACGAGGGCGACTTCTCGCGGATCATCCTGGCCGACGAGATCAGCCCCGACAGCTGCCGCCTGTGGGACGCCCTGACCAACGAGAAGTTGGACAAGGACCGCTTCCGCCGCGACATGGGCAATGTCATCGAGAGCTATACCGAGGTGGCCCGCCGCCTCGGTATCATGAAGGAAATGCCGACCGTCATTCAGGGCGGCGTGCACTAGAAGAGACCCCTTCTCCCAGCGGAGAAGGAGGGGCCTGCGCGCCCTGGCGCGTGGGAGGATGGGGGGTTTCACCCTGTCCGGACGGCCCCGTAACCCCTCACCCTCCCATGCTCGCGCATGGGCCCCACCCTCTCCCTTCGGGAGAGGGTCGCGAAAAGGTCAGACGCGATGAAAGCCACTGTCCACGTGTTCCTGAAGCCCGGCGTGCTCGACGTTCAGGGCAAGGCTGTCGAGAACGCCCTGCACGGCCTGGGCTGGCCCTCGGTGAAGGACGCCCGCGTCGGCCGCGTGATCGAGTTCGACCTGGCCGAGACCGACGCCGAAAAGGCCAAGGCCGAGGTCAAGACCATGTGCGAGAAGCTGCTGGCCAATACGGTCATCGAAAGCTACCGCATCGACATCGCCACAATCTAGGCGTTAAGCTTGACGGTATGGCCGTCTGGAATGCGCTGGCTGCCTTGGYGGCCGTGACAGGTGTGGGAATCGGTACCTGGCAGATCATAAGGATTCGCCAAGAGAATAAACGTGACCGCACTCTACGCATGTGTGTTGATTACAATATCGATCCGATCATCGATGCAAGCGCGCGAAGCTTGCGCAAAGCACATCAAGACGGCGCGTTTCAAAGCGATCCTAATGCCTTTCGGTCCGACATCGCTACGATCTTCAACTATTTTGACATGATCGCCGTTGGCGTTGAGCAAGGCCTTCTGATTGATAATTTAGCCCGCGATCACTTGCAAAACATCATAAGAGAATACGAAGACACCTATTTTAGGCCTGATATCATGAAGACGATGAATCTCGATGTCGGACGTGACTGGCCAATGCTGAAGAACATGTGCAACCGTTGGCGCGTCAGCCGCCCTCTCTTTTCTGACAAGCTTCGCTTCTGAATTTTTCTCCGCCCCCCCCTTCCGATCGCAGCTTCGCCACACGATGTTCGGCGAGATGGCGAAAGGGAGACCGTCGATGATCGCGAAGTTCCACCTGGCCGAGGTCAATGTCGGACGCCTGCGGGCGCCGATCGACCACCCCATGATCAAGGATTTCGCGGACAATCTCGACCGCATCAACGCCTTGGCCGAATCCTCGCCGGGCTTCGTCTGGCGCCTGAAGGGCGACGGCAACAACGCCACCGACCTGTCGATCGGCGGCGACCCGCTTTACATCCCCAACCTGTCGGTCTGGGAAGACATCCCCTCGCTGGGCGCCTACGTCTATCGCAGCGCCCACGTCGAGATCATGCGCCGCCGCCGCGAGTGGTTCGAGCACATGGACTTCTACATGGCCCTCTGGTGGGTCCCGGTCGGCCACGAGCCGACCGTCGCGGAAGCCCTGGAGAAGGTGGCCCTGATCGCCGCCCACGGCCCCACGCCCGCGGCCTTCACGTTCAAGTCCCCGTTCCCGGCCCCGACGGGCGAGCCGGTGGAGCCGGAATTGGACGAGTGCGCGTAAAAAACCTGTCATCCCGGCCAAGCGCGAAGCGCGCCGAGCCGGGGCCGCCGGAAGCTCCGAGCTTGTGGCGGTCCCGGGTCTTCCCCCGGATGACAGTTGAAGAACGTTCGGCGCCTGACATCCCGCCCGAACGATGCTACAGGCCCGCGCCATGAAAGCCGCCGTCGTCGTCTTCCCGGGTTCGAACTGCGATCGTGACTGCAAGGTCGCCATCGAGCGCTCCGCCGGAGCGCGTGTCGAAATGGTCTGGCACCAGGAGACGGCGCTGCCGGACGACCTGGACCTGATCGTCCTGCCCGGCGGCTTCTCGTACGGCGACTATCTGCGCTGCGGCGCCATGGCCGCCCAGAGCCCCGTGATGAAGGAAGTCGTCTCGGCCGCCGCCAAGGGCGTGGCCGTGGTCGGCATCTGCAACGGCTTCCAGGTGCTGACGGAAGTCGGCCTGCTGCCCGGCGCCCTGCTGCGCAACGCCGGCCTGAAATATGTCTGCAAGCCGGTCGGCCTGGACATCGTCAACGGCCAGACCCGCTTCACCGCCGGCTATGGCGAGCAACGCCAGGCGGTCATGACCGTCGGCAATGGCGAGGGCAACTACTTCGCCGACGAGGAAACCCTTGACCGGATCGAGGGCGAAGGCCAGGTGGTGTTCCGCTACCAGGAAAACCCGAACGGCTCGGCCCGCGCGATCGCCGGCATCGTCAACGCCGGCGGCAACGTCCTGGGCCTGATGCCCCACCCCGACCGCGCCTTCGACGCCGACCTCGGCTCCGAGGACGGCGCGGTGCTGTTCCGCAGCATCTTCCAGAGCGCGTAAAAACTGTCATCCCGGCCAAGCGCGTAGCGCGCCGAGCCGGGACCGCCGGAAACGCGGCGCTTTTTGCGGTCCCGGGTCTACGCTGCGCTCCGCCCGGGATGACAGGCCTTAGCGTTACACTATAGCACTCCCGAAAAACCGCTCCTAAGGTGCCCGCCTCAGTAGGAGGGCCAATCCATGAGTCTCGTTTCCACCCTGCGCGCGGGCCTGCTGGCCGCCGTGGCCATCTCGGCCGTCGCGGTCGTCGCCGCTCAAGCGCAGACCCCGCCGCTCACCCCCGACATCGACGGCAAGTACGTCGCCGCCAAGGTCGGCTACGACTACGAAAAGCGCGTCGTCATGGTTCCGATGCGCGACGGGACCAAGCTGTACACCGTCATCGTGATCCCCAAGGGCGGCAAGAGCCTGCCGATCCTGCTGACCCGCACGCCCTACAACGCCGCCAAGCGCACCGCGCGCTTCGACAGCCCGCATATCAACGGGACCCTCGCCATGGGCGACGAGGTCTTCGTCGGCGACGGCGGCTATATCCGGGTGATCCAGGACATCCGCGGCAAGTACGGCTCGGAAGGCGACTACGTGATGACGCGGCCGCTGAAGGGGCCGCTGAACTCGTCCGAGGTCGACCACTCCACCGACGCCTACGACACCATCGACTGGCTGGTGAAGAACGTGCCCGAGACCAACGGCAAGGTCGGCATGCTGGGCTCGTCGTACGAGGGCTTCACGGTCGTCATGGCCCTGGTCAATCCGCACCCGGCCCTGAAGGTCGCCGCGCCGATGAGCCCGATGGTCGACGGCTGGATGGGCGACGACTGGTTCCACTTCGGCGCCTTCCGCCAGCCGAACTTCGACTACTTCACCGGCCAGACCACCGTCCGCGGCGCGGGCGAGAGCGTCCAGCGCCAGGGCTATGACGACTACACCAACTTCCTGCGCGAGGGCTCGGCCGGCGACTACGCCAAGAACCATGGCCTGGACAAGCTGCCCTGGTGGAAGAAGCTCAGCGAGCACCCGGCCTATGACAGCTTCTGGAGCGAGCAGGCCCTCGACAAGACCATGGAGAAGACGCCGCTGAAGGTGCCGACCATGTGGATCCAGGGCCTGTGGGACCAGGAGGACATGTGGGGTGCGGTGCACGCCTACCCGGCCCTGGAGTCCAAGGACGCCGGCAACGACAAGAACTACCTGGTGCTGGGCCCGTGGCGGCACAGCCAGGTCAATTACGACGCCTTCAACCTGGGTCCGTTCAAGTGGGACGGCGACACCGCCCTGCAGTTCCGCCGCGACGTGCTGCGGCCCTTCTTCGACCAGTACCTGAAGGACGGCCCCAAGGCCGACACCCCGCCGGTGCTGATCTACGATCCGGGCCAGAACAAGTGGAACCGCTACGCCAGCTGGCCCCAAGGGGGAACGGCGAACAAGGCGACCAAGAACCTCTATCTAGAGGCCAATGGCGGGCTGGATTTCACCGCTCCGGCGGCGGCCAAGGGCGCGGCGGCCTATGACGAGTACGTCTCCGACCCGGCCAAGCCCGTGCCGTACATTCCGCGCCCGCTGCAATTCAACGATCGCAGCCGGTGGACCCAGTGGCTGGTCACCGACCAGCGCGGTGTCGACGGCCGTCCGGACGTGCTGACCTACACGACCGAGCCGCTGAAGGCGCCGCTGAAGATCGCCGGCGTGCCGAAGGTGAACCTGGTCGCCTCGACCAGCGGCACCGACAGCGACTGGGTGGTCAAGCTGATCGACGTCTATCCGGACGAGGTCCCCAACCAGCCCGAGCTGGGCGGCTACCAGCTGGCCGTGGGCATGGACATCTTCCGCGGCCGCTATCGCGAGAGCTTCAGCGATCCCAAGGCGCTCAAGTCGAACACGCCGCTGAAGTACCAGTTCATCCTGCCGACCGCGAACTACACCTTCCAGCCGGGTCACCGGATCATGGTGCAGGTCCAGTCCAGCTGGTTCCCGCTCTACGACCGCAATCCGCAGACCTTCGTGCCGAACATCTTCTTCGCCAAACCGGCCGACTATGTGAAGGCCACGCAGCGGGTGTTCCACGCCGGCGACACGGCCAGCTTCATCGAGCTGCCGATCGTGGACGTGAAGTAGGGAGAAGGAAGCTCCTCCCCCGCGCTGCGGGGGAGGTGGTCCGGAGGACCGGAGGGGGCGAGCTCGGCCTACGCCGCATTAGCCCCCTCAGTCGCTCCGCGACAGCTCCCCCGCGTCGCGGGGGAGCATCTTCAAAAACAAGAAGGGCCGGCGATGACCGCGCCGGCCCTTCCCCTACGGAGAGATGGTCTTCGAATCAGCGCTCGCCGCGCCGTTCCATGTCGTCGTTCTTCTGGCCGCCCGGATTGCGGCCCTGCTCGTCTTGGCGCGGCTGGCCCTGCTGTTGCTGCTGGCCGGGCGCTCGGCGCTGCTGGTCCTGCTGTTGCTGCTGCGGGTTCCGGTTGTTGTCAGCCATCGGGCTTTCTCCTTTTTCACCGCACGCTCACGGCGCACGATGGAAAAACGGCCCCGGACTCGCCCCGTTCCTACGGCAAAGACGCCTTATTTCCGGCTAAGCTCCAGGATTCGCACGGGTTTCTCGATGATCTGACCCTTCATGTAAGGGTCGTCGGCCTTGCTGACCGTCGGCGCGTCGTGGATGGCGCGGACCACGTCCATCCCCTCCACCACCTTGCCGAACGCCGCGAAGCCCTGACCGTCCTTGTTGCGCGCGCCGCCGAAGTCCAGGGCCGGATTGTCGCCCAGGCAGATGAAGAACTCAGAGGTCGCCGAGCCCGGCGCGTTGCGCGCCATCGAGATCACCCCGTCCTTGTGCGAGAGGCCCGTGCGCTTGGTGGTTTCGTGGACGATCGGCGGCAGCGGACGCCCGCCGTCGCCCAGTCCGCCCTGGATGACGCTGATAGCGGCCGGGTTGTTGTCGTTCTTCGGCGAGACGGTCCGATAGAAGGCCCCGCCGGCCATCAGCCCCTTATCGGCATAGGCCAGGAAGTTGGCCGCGGTGACCGGCGCGCGATCCAGATAGAGGGCGATGACGATCGTCCCCTTCTCGGTGACCATCCGCACCCGCACCTCCCGATCCTTGCTGGCCGCGATCAGCGGCGCGGCGGCCAGGGCGGCGAGAACGGCGCGGCGGTCGAGGCTGGGTCGCATGGGCGTCTCCGGAAGGATCTCCCGTCTTAGCGCCGTTCGCCGCGAAAATCTGCGCCCTTGGATAGAGACATAGGGTTAACGATCGCGAGTCAGGCGAGGACGCTGGAATTACCGTCTCATTCGATCCAACGTCCGTTTCAGAAGATTTTGGGGGAGTTCGTCGCGGGTGGGGCGCCGCGCGGCGATCGTTATCAAGACCATGACCGATCCGGACGTCCGGTTTCCCGACACCTATGTCAGCGGCGTGCCCGTCTGGGCCAAGCGCCGCAAGCGCTCCGCCGTTCATCCCCTGCTGCGCGCCACGATCGTGCTGCTGGCCCTGTTCGGCGCGGTGGTGATCGGCGTCTCGCTACGTCTGGGTTCGGTCGAGAAGGGCGGCGCGGTGATCGACCACTGGCTGGCGGTGGGCGCGATCCATCTGGAGACGGTCATCAAGAGCTTCTGAGCCTCGCACGCGCTTCGGCGGCAAGAAGTCTCAGGCGGACTGTGGCGGAATCCGTACGTCCGGGGTAGAAGGCGCGCCCATGAGCACGCCCCAAAAGCCCATGGCCGAATTGGCCGCCGAGTTCGGCCTGAAACCCGCCGAGTACGACGTCGTTCTGAAGCGACTGGGCCGAGAGCCCAACCTCGTCGAGCTGGGCGTGTTCTCGGTGATGTGGTCCGAGCACTGCTCGTACAAGTCGTCGAAGAACCAGCTGAAGAAGTTCCCGATCGACGGCCCGCGCGTGATCTGCGGCCCGGGCGAGAACGCCGGCGTCATCGACATCGGCGATGGTCACGCCATCATCTTCAAGATGGAGAGCCACAACCACCCCTCCTACATCGAGCCCTACCAGGGCGCGGCGACGGGCGTGGGCGGTATCATGCGCGACGTCTTCACGATGGGCGCGCGACCGATCGCCCTGCTGAACGCCTTGCGCTTCGGCGATCCCAGCCACCCGAAGACCAAGCGCCTGGTCGACGGCGTGGTCGCCGGCATCGCCGGCTATGGCAACTGCGTGGGCGTGCCCACGGTCGCCGGCGAGACCAACTTCCACCGGGGCTACAACGGCAACATCCTGGTCAACGCCATGTGCGTGGGCCTGGCCGACGCCGACAAGATCTTCTATTCGGCCGCCCCCGGGCCGGGCCTGGCAGTCGTCTATTTCGGCTCCAAGACCGGCCGCGACGGCATCCACGGCGCGACCATGTCCTCGGCCGAGTTCTCCGAGGACTCCGAGGAGAAACGTCCCACCGTCCAGGTCGGCGACCCCTTCGCCGAGAAGCTGCTGATCGAAGCCACGCTGGAGCTGATGGCCACCGGCGCCGTCGCCGCCATCCAGGACATGGGCGCGGCGGGCCTCACCTCCTCGTCGGTCGAGATGGCCGGCAAGGGCGGGGTCGGCATCGAGCTGAACATGGACATGGTCCCGCAGCGCGAAGAGGGCATGAGCGCCTACGAGATGATGCTGTCGGAAAGCCAGGAGCGCATGCTGGCGGTCCTGAAGCCCGGCCGCGAGCAGGACGGCCACGCCATCTTCGAAAAGTGGGGCCTGGACGCCGCGGTCATCGGCTACACCACTGACACGGGCCGGCTCGTCCTCAAGCACCACGGCGAGACGGTCTGCGACGTGCCGCTGGCCCCGCTGTTCGACGACGCGCCGCTGTACGACCGTCCATGGGTCCAGCCCAAGCTCGACCCGCGCCTGGACCCCGGCCAGATCCCCGCCCCGATCGACTGGAACGAGGCGGTGCTAAAGATCGTCGGCTGCCCCGACATGGCCTCCAAGCGCTGGCTGTGGGAGCAGTACGACCGCCACGTGATGGCCGACACGCTGGAAGACAGCGCCACCGGCTGCGACGCCGGCATCGTGCGCATCCACGGCACCGGCAAGGCGATCGCGGTCACCAGCGACTGCACCCCGCGCTACGTCCAGGCCGACCCCTACGAGGGCGGCAAGCAGGCGGTGGCGGAAGCCTGGCGCAACCTGACGGCCGCCGGCGCCCTGCCGATCGCCATCACCGACAACCTGAACTTCGGCAGCCCCGAAAAGCCCGAGACCATGGGCCAGATCGTCCGCGCCACCGACGGCATGGCCGAGGCCTGCCGCGCGCTGGACTTCCCGGTCGTGTCGGGGAACGTCAGCCTCTACAACGAGACCAACGGCGTCGCCATTCCGCCGACCCCGACCGTCGGCGCCGTGGGCCTGCTGGAAGACTACGACCTGCGCACCGGCTTCGGGAACGTCGCGGAGGGCGACACCCTGGTGCTGATCGGCGAGACGCACGGCGAGCTGGGCGCTTCGATCTATCTGCGCGAGATCCTGGGCCGCGAGGACGGCGCGCCGCCGCCGGTCGACCTGGCCGTCGAACGCAAGAACGGCGACTTTGTCCGCGGCCTGATCGGTTCGGGCCTGGTAGCCGGCGTCCACGACCTGTCGGATGGCGGCCTGCTGGTCGCCGCGGCCGACATCGCCCTGGCCAGCAAGGTCGGCGTCACCCTGAACGCCACCAGCCCCACCCACGCCCACCCTTACCTGTGCGGCGAGGACCAGGCACGCTACCTGATCGCCACGCCCGATCCGGACGCGGTGCTGGAAGCGGCCAAGGAAGCCGGCGTCCACGCGATCGTCGCTGGCGCGGCCGGCGGCGACGCCTTCGCCTCGCGCGAGCTGTTCAGCATCCCGCTGGACACCCTGCGCGCGGCCCACGAAGCCTGGCTGCCGGGCTATATGAACGCCCCCAAGGCCTGACGGAAAGACCCAGTACCCATGCGTATCCTCGCCCTGACGGCCGTGGCCGCCCTGCTCCTGGCCGGCTGCGCGCCGACCGCCGAACCGGCCGCCCCGACGGCGGAAACCCTGGCCAGCGCCTGCTCGGCCAAGGGCGGCGCGGTCCAGCCTGTGGGCAAGGCCCAGATCCCGACCTGCGTCGTCCCCTATGCCGACGCCGGCAAGGCCTGCACCGACAAGAGCCAGTGCGAGGGCGCGTGTGTCCTGGAAGGCAATCTGGAGCCCCAAGGCCCGGTCACCGGCGCCTGCCAGAAGACCAATCGCCAGTTCGGTTGCTACGCCAAGGTCGTGAACGGCAAGGCCACGGCGGCGATCTGCGTCGACTAAAGGGGTTCGAACTCACCGCTACCCGCGTCAGCGCGCGCGGGGAGCGGATGCTCGGCGTCCGCTAATCGGCGTCCGGCTCGGCTGGACCTTCGCGAAATTCATCCGCGCCGACGAACGCGACACCCTCTTCGTCCAGAACCCATGCGCCGAGGAAGGCGGCATGCTCCGGATCGATCTCCTCGTCGATCAAGTCGCCGTCGTAGAGGCCGACGGTGCTGAAGTCGAAGTCCAGCGAGAGTTGATGGGCCATGCCCACCATCTCCTCGGCCATGCGGCGCGAGTACCCCAGGGCTTCGCTTTCATTGATGAAGTCGTCGCTCAGCGTGCTCACCTCCACCGCATTGCTGCCTTGGGTCGCACTGGTCGTAACGATGGTGAACGCGGGCATGGGCATCTCTCATGAGGTGGGAATCGTCACTTAGTCCGGTTCGCCCGAGTCGAGGGCTACATTCTGAAGAACACTTCCGGCGCGCTCGAGGCGTTCAATCCCCGCCTCGGGCGTCCCTTTTCGCGGCGCGGTACGTCTTCTGCAGCCCGGCCAAGCGGCGACGCTCAGTGTCCTTGGCGATACGGTCGGCTCGGGCTTCGACCTCGGCCAGCTCGGCGCCCAGCTTCTGGAAGTTGGCCCAGCGGGCGGGGTCGAGCGCGCCGTTCGCCAGCGCCGCGCGCACCGCGCAGCCGGGCTCGTTGGCGTGACCACAGTCATTGAATTTGCAGGTTTCTATCAGGCGCTCGACGTCGTCGAACGCCACGCTAAGGCCTTCCTCGGCGTCGATCAGGCCAACTTCCCGGATGCCGGGCGTGTCGAGGATCAGCCCGCCGCCGGGCAGCAGGACCAGCTGGCGATGGCTGGTCGTGTGGCGCCCCTGGTCGTCGGACTCCCGGATTGCGCGGGTCGCCATGCGATCCTCGCCCAAGAAGGCGTTGACCAGGGTGGACTTGCCGACGCCGGACGAGCCGATCAGCACGCAGGTCTCGCCGGGCGCCACCTGGGCCAGGAGGGCGTCCAGGCCCAGTCCCAACCGCGCCGACACCGTCAGCACCGGGCAGCCGGCCGCCAAGGCGGCGATCGCATCGGCCTGGCTTTGCGCGTCGTCGGTGATGTCGGACTTGGTCAGCACCACCACGGGCCGCGCCCCGCTCTGCCAGGCGGCGGCCAGGTAGCGCTCGATGCGGCGCGGATTGAGGTCGGCGTTCAGCGAGGTGACGATGAAGGCGACATCGATGTTGGCGGCGATGACCTGCAGGGTCTGCACGCTGTCGGCCGCCCGGCGCACGAAGGCGGTGCGGCGCGGCAAGACGGCATGAATCGTGGCGGCGCCGTCCGCTGGGTTAGGCGACAGCGCCACCCAGTCGCCGACGGCCGGATGGCCTGCCTCGCGCGCCTCGTGCAGCAGACGGCCGGCGAGCTTGGCGCGCAGTTCCCCCTCCTCGGTGACCACATCATAGCTGTCACGGTGCTGGGCGACGATACGGCCGGGGCCATGGCCGGCGCGCGCGTGCGGCTCGAAGGCCTGTCGCAGCGTGTCGGACCAGCCGTATTGCTTGATCAAGTCACGGGCCTTTACATCGCCGGCGAGCGGTCGCGGCTCGCCACGACCTTTCTACGTCCGTCGCTCCAAAACGTCGCGCGCGAATTCGAGCAGGGCCGCGGCGAATGGCTCCGGCGCCTCGATCGACAGGAGTTCACCACTGCCGGCGATCGTCTTCCCTCGCACCTGAGTAGCGCCCGCCCTGCGCAGGCCTTCCAGATACGGTTCGATCGGGTGAGGATCGGCGCCGCCGCGCATGTACAGGATCGGCGTGTCGATCGCCTTGGGGACGGCGTTGTGTTCGGCGTCCCGAGGCAGGGCGCGATACCAGTCGAAACCGGTGCGAAGCGCTGTCGGTGTGGAATATTGCTGAACACAGGCTTCGCGGAAGCCTTCGTCGATCTTCGCCTTGTCGCCCGCCAAAGCATCCAGAAAGAAGTCGAAGTAGGGCCGTTCACGTCCGGAAACGAGCGTCTCCGGAAGGCCGGGAATCTGATGTAGGGCGAAATGCCAGATCCGCGGATTGGCGAGCACGTCCTCCCACGGGTCGAGTCCGGGCAACACCGTGTTCATGATCACGGCGCCGGCGAGCCGATCGCCGAAATCGCGCGCGGCGGCGAAGGCGATCATGCCGCCGACGTCGACGCCCGCCACGATCATGGTCTTGGCGCCGGCGGCTTCCGCGCCGGCGATGATCGTCTTGGCGATGTCGGCCTTCAGGGTCGGGACCGGCTCGCCGGTCGACTTGCCGGTCCCGGGGAGGTCGAACGCCAGGACGAAATGTTCCTGGCTCAAGGGCTCCAGGACGGGGCTCCAGACCGCGCTGCAAAGCGGCCAGCCGTGGAGCAGGACAATAGCCGGGCGATCGGACGAGCCCGCCGCGAGCGCAGACAGGCGCAAAGGACCGACTTCGACGGAGATTTGACGGCGCATCAGGGGAAAACACCTCGGCCGCGCGTCGGTTTCAAAGGCCGAGCGGCCCTAGGCCGCGTGGGCCCGGCCCGACCAGCGCGCCACGGCCTCCAACAGCTTGGTCGGGTTGATCGGCTTACCCAGGTGATCGTCCATGCCCGCCGCCAGGCAGGTGGCGATCTGTTCGGGCAGGACGTTGGCGGTCATGGCCACGATCGGCGTAGCCACGCCCCGCGCGCCTTCCATGGCGCGGATCTCGCGGGTGGCGGTCAGGCCGTCCATCACCGGCATCTGTACGTCCATCAGGACGAGATCGTAGTGGCCCTGGCGCATGGCCTCGACGCCGGCGACGCCGTCATTGGCCGTCTCTACGCCGACGCCGAACGGCTCCAGCATCGCGCGGATCAGCTCGCGATTGACGGCGTTGTCCTCGACCAGCAGCAGCCGCACCCCGGCCTCGGCGTCGAACAAGGGCGTGTCGTCGGCCTCGGCCGTGGTTAGCCGCGCTAGCGGGCCCCGCACCTCAAACCAGAAGGTCGAGCCCTGCCCCTCGACGCTGTCGACGCCGATCCGGCCGTCCATCCGCTCGATGATCCGACGTGAGATAGCCAGGCCCAGGCCCGTGCCGCCAAACCGGCGCGAGACCGCCGCGTCGGCCTGGGAGAAGCGGTCGAAGATGTTCTCGCGATGCTCGGGCGCGATGCCGATGCCGGTGTCCCTGACCTCGGCGCGCAGCACGGCCCAATGGCCTTCGTCGTCGCCGTCGACCGTCTGGCTAAGCGCGACGGTGATCGCGCCGTGGGCCGTGAACTTCACGGCGTTGGACAGGAAGTTCAGCAGCACCTGGCTGAGGCGTGGGCCGTCCAGGCTCATGGGCTCCAGACCTTTGCCGATCCGGACCACGACCTTCAGGCCCTTGGCGGCGGCGCGCTCCTCGACCAGGGCCGCGCAGGACGAGGCCATGGCCGCCGGGTCGAACGGTCCCGGATCCAGCTCCAGCCCGCCGGCTTCCAGCCGCGAGAAGTCGAGCACGTCGTTGACCACGCTGAGCAGGGTGTGGCTGGCGTCGAGGATGTGGCCGACCTGCCGCGCGGCGGTCTTGGTCAGGCCGCGCGACCGGCGCAGCACCTCGGCGAAGCCCAGGATCGCGGTCAGCGGCGTACGCAGCTCGTGGGTCATGTTGGCCAGAAAGTCGGACTTGGCCGCCGAGGCCGTCTCGGCCAAGTCCAGGGCCTGGGCGATGTCCAGCTCCAGGCGCTTGCGCTCGGTGATATCGCGCGAGGTGACCAGCAGGATGTTCGAGCCGTCGCCGAGGCGCGAATAGGCGCTCTCGAGCCAGATCGCCGTCCCGTCCTTGCGGAAGCACTCGTAGTCGGCGCTGATCGGCGGGCCGCCGGGCGTCAGGCTTCGGATGATGCCCTGGACACGCTTGAAGTCCGCGTCGCTGACCATCGCGGTCGGCGGCAGGGCCAAGAATTCGTCGGCCGAATAACCGGTGATCCGCTCGATGCTGGGCGAGCTGTAGAGGCGCTCGCCTTTCGGCGTCCACAGGGCCACGTGGTCGGTCAGGTTGTCGCCCAGCAGCCGATAGAGGCGCTCGGCCTCGCGCAACTTGGTGAGAGCCTGCTCGGCCTCCTCGATCGCGCCCTGTTTGGCCGCGACGCTGGCGGCGAGGTCGTCGCGCATCCGCTCCAGCCGCATCCGCTGGCCGGTCAGCCAATAGGACAGCGGCGACGCGACGATCATGGCGATGAGCAGGGTGGTGACCGGCGTGAACGCCGCGGGCGACCGCGAGATCAGCACGTTGAAGACATAGTCGGCCGTGATCGCCGCGGCCACGATGAAGCCCACCGTCGGCGCGGTCCTGAAGATCCGGTCTCGGAAGACGGCCAGGGTGATGTCGACGGCTCCTTCGGGCTGGACGTTGCCGCCCTCCAGATTAAGGAGAGGTGACGCTTGCCCGCCAGCCCGGGCGGCAATTCGCCGCGCCGTGAATTAGGAGTAAAACCGAGGACTTAGCGCCCCGACGCCTTGGCTACATCGTCGAGGTCGCGTTCCAGGGCCAGGCTGGCCTGGACCACCGTCGCCACCGAGCGCTTGAAGAAGTCCTCCGGCACGGTCGCGAAGTCGTCGGTCGGCTTGTGGTATTCGGGGTGGTCCTCGACCCCGAAATAGACCCACGGCACACCCTTCTCGGCGAAGGCGTAGTGGTCAGACTGGTTGGTCCAGTTGTTGTCCTTGCCGTCGGCGTCGGTGTCGTGGCCCAGCTTCAGGGTCACCGGCGCGGTCGTGGCCACCTTGACCAGGATCGGCTTCAGGTAAGGGAACGGCGCGGTCCCCGAGACGTAGAGTTCGTTCTTGGCGTTCTTGCTCAGCATGTCGAAATTGACGTCCAGCGCGATGCTGGCCAGCGGGACCGGCGGCGCGGCGACGAACGCCTTGGCGCCGCGCAGGCCGCCCTCCTCGGCGTCGACCACCGCCAGGATCACGTCGTGCTTGGGGGGCTTGGCCTTGAAGGCCTCGGCCACGGCCAGCAGGCCCGCCACGCCCGAGGCGTTGTCGTCGGCGCCGTTGTAGATCTGGCCGTCGCGGACGCCCAGGTGGTCGTAGTGGGCCGAGACGACCATCGCCTTGCCGCCGCCCGTCCCCTTGATCCGGGCCACCAGATTGGTTCCCTGCACGGTCGAGCCGTCGCGCTTGGCGTAGGTGAACGGCTGCTCGAACTTGTCGCCGACCGGCGACAGCCCAATCTGCGCGAAGCGCGACAGGATGTAGGCGCGCGCCTTCTCCGATCCCGGCGTGCCCGGCGCGCGGCCCTGCATGTCATCGGCCGAGAGAACGCGGACGTCGTCGATCGCCTTGTCTCCAGGGCCCGCCAGGGCCGGCGCGGCGATCGCAAAGGACAGGACGGCGGCGGCGGTGAACGCCAAGGAGCGGCGAGAAAGACAGGTCATGACGCCTACATGCCGTGCGCCGCGCGGCGAATTCAATTAAATCTCCGACATCCGCCGCGACCCCTAAGACGAGCGCTGTCAAAATACGCCCGTTCTTAAGGAATCACGGCCACATAGACCCTCCAAGCACCGGAGCCGCCACCGTGCCCATGTCCCATGCCGACCTCGAAGCCCGCCTCACCGCGGCCTTCCCGGATTCCGAGATCGTGCTGACCGACTTGGCCGGCGACAATGACCACTGGAAGGCCCGCATCGTCTCCCCCGCCTTCAAAGGCCTGAATCGCGTGCGCCAGCATCAGCTGGTCAACAAGGCCCTGGCCGACGTGCTGGGCGGGACGCTGCACGCCCTGGCCCTCGAAACCGCCGCCCCGGCCGAATAGGAGAGCCCGTGCGCTACCGCCCCTTCGGCGCGACCGGCATGGCGGTTTCGGCGCTCACCCTGCGCCTGGCGGACGGCTCGCGCCTGCGGGCCAACGACTGGCGCGCCCTGGTGTTCACGGCCTTGGAGAACGGCATCAACAGCTTCCAGGTCGAGGGCGACTCGCCGGAGCTGTTGCGCGGCGCGGCCGAGGCCTTTGCTTCGGTCGAGCGCCACCTTCTGTTCCTGACCTGGCGCGTGCGCGGCGACGCCGCCGCCCTGGGTCAGCAGGCGGTCGACAGCCTGCTGGGCTCGGCCTTCGAGGGCCTGGGTCTTTCCTACCTCGATCTCGTCCTGGTCAACGACCCGCTGGGACCCGCCTTGCCGTTCGCCTTCGACGCGGGCCTGCGCTCGCTGCACCACAGCCGCGCGGTGCGCGGCGTGGGCATCGCCAGTCGTGGCGATATCGATCCCGGCCTCTTGAAGAGCGGCCTGATCACGGCGGTCTCTTCGCCGTTCAACCTGTCGTCCGGCTGGGCCGAGCGTCATCGCATCCGCCACGCGTCCCAGCACGACTTCGCGGTGATCGGCGAGGACTTCTGGCCCCAGGCCCTGCGCGAGGGCGGCGAGCTGGCCGGCCCCAAGCCGTCGCTGTGGCGCCGCCGGTCCGATCCGTTGGCCGACATCGGCGGCTACGAGTTCCTGCACGCCACCCAGGGCTGGAGCGGCGAGGACATCTGCCTGGGCTACGCCCTGACCGAGCCGTCGCTATCCACCGTCCGGATCACCGCCGACACCCGCGCCGAGGTCGAGCGCCTGGCCGCCGTGGTCGAGCGCGACCTGCCCAACGGCGTCTGCGCCCAGATCGAGATGGCCCGCTTCTCGGCCCAGGAGCGCGAGAAGGCGGAGGGTCGCACCTGAGCCCTCCCCTCTTGACCAAGGGCCTTGCGGCGCCTAGCTGAAAGCCTTCGCCCTAGGACTATCCGCATGACCGACGTCGCCTCCTCCCCCGCCCTGGACTTCATCGCCAAGACCGTCGCCGAAAATCCGGTCGTGGTCTTCATGAAGGGCGTGCCGGACCAGCCGCGCTGCGGCTTCTCGTCGGTCGTCGTGCAGATCCTCGACCACCTGGGCGTCTCGTTCGTCGGCGTCGACGTTTTGCAGGACGACGACCTGCGCCAGGGCGTCAAGACCTTCACCGACTGGCCGACCATCCCGCAGCTGTACGTCAAGGGCGAGTTCGTCGGCGGCAGCGACATCATCCGCGAGATGTTCCAGTCGGGCGAGCTGAAGACCTTCCTGACCGAACAGGGCGTTCTGGCGGCGTGAGCCTTAGGAGCTCGCAGCCTGTGAAGACTACGCGGGCACGCGCGTGAGCCTCCAGGCGAAGTGCGAAGCGGTTCGCCGCCCGGGAGGCTCACTCTCAAAAAAGAACGCGCGGGGACGCGCGTGAGCCGGGTTTTCGTCCCGCCTTCGGACGCCTATTCGCTGACCTTCACGTCCAAGGCGTCGGACATCGACGCCAACGGCCACGTCAACAACGTGATCTATCTGGGCTGGGTCCAGGACCTGGCCATCGCCCATTGGGAAGCCTGGGCGACGCCGGAAGAGCGCGCGGGCTGGTCTTGGATCTGCCGCCGCCACGAAGTCGACTATCGCCGCGAGCTGCTGCCGCACGAGATCGCCACCGGCTACACCTGGGTCGGCGAGCTGAAAGGCCCGCGTTTCGAACGCTACGCCCGCATCGACGGCCCTGACGGCGAAATGTGCGCCCAGAGCCGCACCGACTGGGTCCTGATCGACATCGCCGCCAAGCGCCCGGCGCGGGTGATGCCCTGGATGATTGCGCGCTTCACGCCGAAGGGGTGATGGGATTGGCGATGACGATGCGCTCGCCGCGCGTCAGGCCCAGCTCTTCATAGCCGAACACCAGGTCCGCCCAACCGGCCAAACCCTTGCAAGTCTCCAGCCGTCGTCGGGCGAAGGCGACCACCGCGTGGCCGGCCTTGCGGTCGACCCGGAACACGAAATCGGCTCTGGCCGCGCAACCTCTCGAACTCACGCGGATCGTCAGGGCTTCGGTCCCCGCCTCGGCGGCCAGCAGCGGCTCCAGCTCCGGCCAGGTCTCGCCCGGCGCGGCGGTCATCAGCGCGGGCGTCGTCGCGCAGCCGGCCAGGCCCAGGGCCGCTCCGGCGAGCACGAAACCTCTGCGTGAAACCCCGCCCGTCATCGACCTCTGTACGAACCGCCTAAACTGCGCTGAAGATCGCCCACCGCTGGCGACCTGACCAGCCCCCCGAAGCCCGCCGGGCTTCGGCATTGAAACATTTTGGAGCGCTCCGCGCTCCGGGGGAGCGTATCGTGCGTGTTCGTTCCGCCTTGCTGGCCGCGTCCTTGGCGAGCGTCCTGGCCGCCCCCGCTTCCGCCGCCGATTACCGTAAGCTCGACGCCGAGATCGACCGGCTGATGGCCGCTGGCAAGATCCCCGGCGTCGCCATGGCGGTCATCGACCACGGCAAGGTCGTCCACGTGGTCACCAAGGGCGTGCGCAGCGAGAAGGGCGCCCCGCTGACGCCCGACACGATCATGTACGCCGCCTCGATCACCAAGGCGACGTTCGCCTACTACGTCCTGATGCTGGTCGACGATGGCAGGATCGATCTCGACAAGTCGATCGCCGACTACCTGCCCAAGCCCCTGCCAGACTATCCCCGCTATGCCGACCTCGCCGTCGACGAGCGCTGGAAGACGATCACGATCCGTCGCCTGCTGACCCACAGCTCGGGCCTGGCCGACCAGCGGTTCTACGACCCCGAGAACAAATTCCGCTTCAACCTGGAGCCTGGCAGCCGCTACGCCTATTCGAACGAGGGCGTGAACCYGGCCCAGTTCGTCATCGAGCAGAGCCTAGGCCTGAAGGTCGGCGACGAGATGGACCGGCGGCTGTTCCGGCCGCTGGGCATGACCCGCTCCAGCATGATCTGGCGCGACGACTTCAAGGCCAATCTAGCCGACGGCCAGCACGCGGACGGCAAGTGGGAGGCCCACGACGACCGCTCCAGCGTCAAGGCGGCCGGCTCGCTGGACACCACCATCACCGACATGTCGAAGCTGGCGGCGGCGATGGTCTCGGGCTGGGGGCTGTCGGCCAAGGCGCGGGCCGAGCTGGACAACGGCAGCTTTCCGATCGTCAGCCGAAGCCAGTTCCCGCCGTTCCTGATCAAGGACAATCCCGACAACGCCAAGATCGGCCTGAAGGCCGGGATCGGCGTCGTGGTGTTCGACGGTCCGCAGGGCCGAGCCTTCTACAAGGGCGGCCACAACGACATCACCGACAATCATCTGGTCTGCGTCGAGAAGGGCAAGCGCTGCGTGGTGCTGCTGACCAACAGCGGCGTGGGCCAGAAGGTCTTCCCGCCGCTGGTCAAGGCCGCGCTGGGCGACATCGGCGCGCCGTGGACGTGGGAGTATGGGGAGGTTCCGTCGGTGGAGCCGTAGAAACTAACATCCCGGCCAAGCGCGAAGCGCGCCGAGCCGGGACCGCCGGAAGCTCAGAGCCTTTTGCGGTCCCGGGTCTACGCTGCGCTTCGCCCGGATGACAGGGATAGTAGCTCAGCCCCAGGGACCAGCGCCGGGACCTTCGCTGGGCGGAACCAGCGTCGCCGCCTCCCGCCGCGTTCCCTGCCCGACGCCCAGGCGCATCAAGGCCTCGACGCGGTTCTGGGTCGAGGGGTGGGTCGAGAACAGGCTGTCCGCGCCCTTCCCGTTCAGCGGGTTGATGATGAACATGTGGGCCGTGGCCGGATTGCGCTCGGCGTCATAGTTGACATAGCCGCCGCGCGCATAGGCCTCGATCTTCTCCAGTGCTCGGGCCAAGGCGGCCGGGTCGCCGCCGATCGCCGCGCCGATGCGGTCGGCCTCGTACTCGCGGGCCCGGCTGATGGCCATCTGCACCAGCATGGCCGCGATCGGGGCCAGGATGGCGATGGCGATCGCGCCGATCATCCCGCCAAGGCCGCCGCCGTTACCCTCCTCGTCGCGCGAACCGCCGAAGAAGAACGCGAAATTGGCCAGGGCCGAGATCGCGCCGGCTATGGTGGCCGTCACGGTCATGGTCAGGGTGTCGCGGTTCTTCACGTGGGCCAGTTCGTGGGCCATCACGCCGCGGATCTCGTCGCGGGTCAGCAGGCGCAGCAGGCCGGTGGTGGCGGCGACGGCGGCGTGGGCCGGATCGCGGCCGGTGGCGAAGGCGTTGGGCTGGTCGCTGTCGATCACCGTCACGCGTGGGCGCGGCAGGCCCGCCTTGGCCGCCATCGCCACGACATCGCTCACATAGAAATGAATCAGCGGCTCGGGATGGCTTTCGTCGACCTCCCGCGCGCCATAGGTCCGCAGCACGATCTTGTCGGCGTTCCAGTACGAGAAGGCGTTCAGGGCCAGGGCGAAGACCAGGGCGATCAGCATGCCGGTCGGCCCGCCGATCAGATAGCCCGCGCCCATGAACAGGGCCGTCAGGCCCGCCAGCAGCATGTAGGTCTTGAAGTGGTTCATCGGTCTAATCGTCAGTCGAAAATGTCGAACAGGTCGAAGCGCTTTTTCTTGTGCTGGCCGTGCTGGCCGTAGGGCCGCCGATCGTCGTCGTAGCGCTTGTGATCGCCATCACGCCCATGGTCGCGCTTATGATCGGAATAGTGGTCGGGACGCGTATAGGGCCGCGGATCGGCCTGGGCCGCCTGCGCTTCCTCGCGCTCGAGGGCCATCAGCTTTTCCAGCTCGCCTCGGTCCAGCCAGACGCCTCGGCAGCGCGGGCACATGTCGAACTCGACGCCGGCGCGCTGCACGGCCTGCATGGAGCCGTCGCAGTTGGGGCACATCAAAAGGGGCATTCCAGAACCTCCGGTCCAAAAGGATGGATCGGGTGTCCTCGATGCCGGCGGCGCCTTTGGGGAGGGGGGCTGAAGGCGGCCGGACCCAGGACATCGAGAACACCCGATGCGGTCCGACATCACGAGTGCTTGCATCACTCGCCAGAGGGGCCCGGTCCCGCCCGATTAAGCTGGGATCGCCGGCCGGGGCTTTCAAGGGCGCCGCGCCCCTTAAGGGCGCAACAAAAAAGGCCCCGGATCGCTCCGGGGCCTTTTCGGTGGGTTCGGATCCGACGCTTACGAAGCGTAGAATTCGATAACCAGGTTCGGTTCCATCTTCACCGGATACGGAACTTCCGACAGTTCCGGAGCACGGACGAAGGTCGCCGACATGGCCTTCACTTCGACGGGAACGTACTCGCAGAAGTCACGCTCGTTGGAAGCCAGCGACTCCAGCACCAGGGCCATGTTGCGCGACTTTTCACGGACGCTGATCACGTCGCCCGGCTTGCAGCGGTACGACGCGATGTTGACGCGCTTGCCGTTGACCAGGACGTGGCCGTGGTTGACGAACTGACGGGCCGCGAACGGGGTCGGGACGAACTTGGCGCGATAGACGATGGCGTCCAGACGCGATTCCAGCAGGCCGATCAGGTTTTCCGAGGTGTTGCCCTTGCGGCGGGCGGCTTCCTCGTAGGTGCGCGAGAATTGCTTCTCGGTCAGGTTGCCGTAGTAGCCCTTCAGCTTTTGCTTGGCGCGCAGCTGCAGGCCGAAGTCCGAAACCTTCTGCTTGCGGCGCTGGCCGTGCTGGCCGGGGCCGTACGAGCGCGAGTTGACCGGGGACTTGGGACGGCCCCACAGGTTCTCACCCATGCGGCGGTCGATCTTGTACTTGGCGCTATGGCGCTTGGACATAAGTCACTCTTTTATTCGATCCGTGCCGGCTCCCCTCGAAAGAGGTGCGATTTCAACGGCGGCGTCGGGTCAATCCGTCATACGATATCCGCGCCGTCCGGCGAGCCGGCGGCGGGAAGGCGCGGTTTATGAGGGAATGACGACGGGGAGTCAATCGTCGTGGGAGATCTCGACCTCGCCGGTCGGACCGATATAGCGCAGGGTGTATGGACGCAGGAACGTTCGCCCCAAAAGAGCCTGATGCCATTGCCCGCCAGACTCAAGCTCGACGCCCGCGAACGGCTGGAACAGCATCTGTTTCAGGGAAGGGATATAGAGTCGCGCCATATAGATATTCACGCGGGTCGCATCGCCGATACCGCTGGCGATGCGCTGGTCGATCACGGGCAATCGCGCGAGACCCGCTATGCCGCTGTCGATGCAGTTGTCGCCAGCCCCGGTGTCGACGAGCGCTCTTAGTCCTTTGAACTGCAGTTCAGGTCCGTCAGCCGTCTGAGTTAGAGGCTTGAGGCCTATGTCGACCAATAGAGTTGGACCCAACTTGACGAGCAGGTCCGGYGCGATTTCGCCTTTCCCATCCTTGAAGCCGGCTTGGGTCTTAGCCATGCGCTGGGCGATACATGACAGACGCGGGCAAATTGACCGCCGCCACTCCAATTTGCCGGATCAGATATGGGCCTTCCTCGAAGCGCTCCATGGCTTCGGTCGCCGCCTCGTCGAAGCTCTTCCGGAGGAAGGCYAGGACGCCAGCATGAAAGACCGCCCACTCACCAAAGTGCTGAGCTTCAAGATCAGCTTTCATGACGTCGAATGCAGCGATGTCATCGCGTAGTACGGACATGTCACCCTCGCTTCCGACATGAACGCCGAAACAGGCGCTGCGATCAATCAAGCACCTGTTCGATCATCGCCTGAGTCGGCGACCTTCATCCACACTGACGCCAAAAAATCACAACCTTCGCGCGTGCCAGCTCACGTGATCCCCGATGAAGGTCGAGATGAAGAAGTAGCTGTGGTCGTAGCCTTCCTGCCGCCGGACCGTGACCTTGCGGCCGGCCTGGGCGGCGGCGGCTTCGATCAGTTCGGGCTTCAGCTGGCTGTCCAGGAAGCTGTCGGCCAGGCCCTGGTCGATCAGGATCTCGTCGAAGCTCTCACCCGTTCCATCCTCGATCAGGGCGCAGGCGTCGTGGGCTCGCCAGGCGGCGCGGTCGGGACCGAGATAGGCGGTCATCGCCTTGTCGCCCCACGGGCAGTTCAGCGGCGAGACGATCGGCGAGAAGGCGCTGACCGACTTGAACAGGTCCGGATTGCGCAGGGCGATGGTCAGGGCGCCGTGGCCGCCCATCGAGTGACCGAAGATCCCCCGCCGCGCCGGGTCCAGCGGGAAGGCGTCGTCGACGGCCATCAGCAGGTCGCCGGTGACATAGGCGTACATCTTGAAGTGCGGCGCCCACGGCGCCTGGGTGGCGTCGACATAGAACCCCGCCCCCTGCCCCAGGTCATAGGCCGGATCGTCGGCGACGCCGTCTCCACGCGGGCTGGTGTCGGGCGCGACGATCGCCAGGCCGTGCTTGGCGGCGTGTTCATAGACCCCCGACTTCACCGTGAAATTGTCCTCGGTGCAGGTCAGGCCCGACAGCCAGACGAGATAGGGGAACGGCCCCACACCATCAGGAAGCCACACCGTGAACTTCATCGGCGTGCCAGTGCTGGTGCTGGCGTGCCGGCAGTAGCGCAGGGTCCCGCCATGCAGGCGGTGGGTGTTGAGGATCTCGACGGTCATGCTCACTCCTGTCACTCGCCCCCTCCGCGCTTCGCGCTCCTCCCCCGAAGGGGGAAGAAGGATCGCGAACCTTCCGCCCGCCTTTGGGGGCGGACGACCCGCGCAGCGGGTCAGGTGGGGGGAGTCTCTTTTCTAGAACGTCACCACGGTCCGGATGCTCTCGCCGGCGTGCATCAGGTCGAAGGCCTTGTTGATGTCCTCCAGCGGCAGGACGTGGGTGATCATCGGGTCGATCTGGATCTTGCCGTCCATGTACCAGTCGACGATCTTGGGCGTGTCGGTGCGGCCGCGCGCGCCGCCGAAGGCCGTGCCCTTCCAGACCCGGCCGGTGACCAGCTGGAACGGGCGGGTGGCGATCTCCTTGCCGGCCTCGGCCACGCCGATGATGATGCTCTCACCCCAGCCGCGGTGGCAGGCCTCCAGCGCCTGGCGCATGACCGTGGTGTTGCCGGTGGCGTCGAAGGTGTAGTCGGCCCCGCCGTCGGTCAGGGCCACCAGATGGGCGACGACGTCGCCGTCGATGGTCTTCGGGTTGACGAAGTGGGTCATGCCGAACTTGCGGCCCCATTCCTCGCGGTCCGGGTTCAGATCGACGCCGATGATCATGTTGGCGCCGACCAGCTTCAGGCCCTGGATGACGTTGAGACCGATGCCGCCCAGGCCGAACACCACGGCGTTGGCGCCCGGCTCGACCTTGGCGGTGTTGACCACCGCGCCCACGCCGGTCGTCACGCCGCAGCCGCAATAGCAGGCGGTCTTGAACGGCGCGTCGCGGCGGATCTTGGCCACGGCGATCTCGGGCAGCACCGTGTAGTTCGAGAAGGTCGAGCAGCCCATATAGTGGTGGATGGTCTGGCCCTTGTACGAAAAGCGGCTGGTCCCGTCCGGCATCAAGCCCTTTCCCTGGGTGGCGCGGATCGCCGTGCAGAGATTGGTCTTGCCGCTGAGGCAGCTTTTGCACTGGCGRCATTCGGGCGTGTAGAGCGGGATCACGTGGTCGCCGACCGCCACCGAGGTGACGCCCGGGCCGACCTCGACCACCACGCCCGCGCCCTCGTGGCCCAGGATCGAGGGGAACAGGCCCTCGCTGTCCAGGCCGTCCAGCGTATAGGCGTCGGTGTGGCAGAYGCCGGTGGCCTTGATCTCGACSAGCACCTCGCCCGCCTTCGGGCCCTCCAGGTCGACCTCGACGATCTCCAGCGGCTTCTTGGCCTCGAAGGCGACGGCGGCGCGGGTCTTCATCTTAGGGTCTCCTCAAGAGCGAGTCGGCGCGACTTTGCCGTCCTGAACCGCCCGGGTCGAGCCCCGATCAGGCCCTCGCCACGGTCGGCGACCGCCACAGTTCAAGCTTCGTCGAACCATCTTCCGCGCGCGCCGTGGCATCGGAGGGGCGAAGGAGACGCCCATGCCCCAAGCCCCTTACGCCATGCTCGCTGCGATCCTGGCGCTGGCGACCGCGCCGATCGCTTCCGCCGCCGAACGTCAGCACGTCCTGCCCGGCGCGCCCGCGCCCGACTGGCGGCCCAGCCTGCTGGTTCGCGAGCAGCCGCCCGCCTCCGGCGATCGTTCCCATCCGGTGCTGTATGTCCACGGCGCGAGCTTTCCCTCGGCCCTGTCGATCATGTTCAAGTTCGGCGGGCGGTCGTGGGCCGACGCGCTGAACGACCAAGGCTACGACGCCTTCGGCCTGGATTTCGCGGGCTATGGCGGCTCGGAACGCTATCCGGAAATGGCTGGTCCGCAGGCCGGCGCGCCAGTGGGCCGCACCGAGGACGCCGTCCGCCAAATCGAACGGGCCGTCGCCTTCATCCGCGAGGAGACCGGCGCCAAGACCGTCTCGATCATCGCCCATTCGTGGGGGACCATGCCAGCGGCGCGGTTCGCCGAGCTGCATCCGGAACGCGTCGAGCGCCTGGTGCTGTTCGGCCCGATCCTGCGCCGCGACGGCCCGCGCGAGGCCGAACCGAACGCTTGGAACTTGGTCACCAACGACCAGCAACACCGGCGCTTCGTCAAGGACGTGCCCGCCGCTCATCCGCCGGTGCTGGAAGAAGCCGACTTCCCGACCTGGGCCGCGACCTATCTGGCTTCGAACCCGGGCGCCGCCGATCGTTCGCCGCCCGCCGTGAAGATCCCGTCAGGCCCCTCCGCCGACGTCATCGACGCGTGGTCGGGCAAGCCGCCCTACGCCCCGTCGCGGCTGCGTGTCCCGGTGATGGTGGTGCGCGGGGCCTGGGACAGCTCGTCGACGCCGAAGGACGCCGAGCGGTTCTTCACCGAGCTGCCACCGGGCCTGGAGCGTCGCTTCGTCGAGATCCCCGAGGGCACGCACCTGCTGCACCTGGAAACTGGCCGCCACGCGCTGTACGCGGCGGTCAACGCCTTCCTGGCCGGGCGTTAGCTGTCCTTCTTCGCCGCCTTCTCGGCCAGCTTGGCCAGGACGCGGCCCCGGCCCTTGCTGAGCGCGGTGATCACGCCGCGGAAGGTGCGGACCTCCTGGTCGGTCAGGCGGGCGCGGGCCAGGGGGACGCGCAGGTTGCGGACCATCGACGGTTTCTTCTCCGGCGGATGATAGAAGCCGGCCTTGTCCAGCTCGCCTTCGAGATGCTCGTACAGGCCCAGCAGCGTGGCCTGGTCGGCGGGCTCCTCGACGTTCTGCTCGAACTTCTTCCAGGGCCGGTCGTCCTGGGTCATCTTCCATTCGTAGGCGTTGATCGACACGGCCTGGGCCAGGTTCAGCGAGCGGAAGCGCTCGTCGATCGGGATCGAAACGATGGCCTGGCACAGGGCGATGTCGTGGGTCTCCAAGCCCGCCCGCTCGCCGCCGAACAGCAGGCCGACGGCGCGGCCCTGGGCGACTTCCTCGGTCAGGTGGCCGGCGCTCTCGCGCGGGGTGTAGACCGGCAGGCGCGTCTCGCGCGGCCGGGCCGTGGTGGCGTAGACCAGCTTCAGGTCGGCGATGGCCGCCTCCAGGCTGTCGAACACCTTGGCGTCGTCCAGCGGCCAGCTCGCGCCCGAGGCGCTGGCCCAGGCCCGCTCTTGTGGCCAGCCGTCGCGCGGCCGCACCAGGCGCAGGTCGTAGAGCCCGAAATTGGCCATCACCCGAGCCACCGCGCCGATGTTCTCGGCCAGTTGCGGCTCGTTGAGGATCACGCAGGGCGGGACGGGCTTGGTCGCGGCTTCGTCGGTCATCCGCGTCCTTTGCCGCCGAGACCGCGCCGGATGCAAGTGTTCAGCAGCCGAAAGCCTTACGGCCGCGTTTAGCCGGGATGCTACGCCGCGCGCTCCTGACCGCCCTTCTCGCCCTGCCGCTGCTCGCCGCCTGTGAGGCGCCGATGCTTGGCCAGCAGGAGCCGCGGATGAAGCCCAAGCGGCTGCAGGGTCGGATCGAGGCGATCGCCGCTCGGGCCGCGCCCGCGACCCTGGGTGTGGCGGTCGAGGACCTGATCACCCGCCAACTCTGGACGTTCAACGGCGACCAGGCCTTCCCGCTCGGCCCGACAGCGCGGGTCCCGATCCTGGCGGCGGTGATGGCCGAGGCCGCGGTCGGCCGCCTGCCGCCGGGAGAAATCATCACGGTCCGCGACGTCGACCTCTCGCCGCCGCCCAGCGCCGTCGCCGACGCCTGGCCCGGCCGCCAGACCTGGAGCGTCGCCGACCTGGAAACCCTGGCCTTGCACGGCGATACCACCGCCCTCGACGTGCTGACCCAGCGCATCGGCGGGCCGGGCGCGGTCAACGGCTGGCTGGACGTGCAGCGCATCGAAGGCGTCAGCGTCGATCGCTATCGCCGCCAGATCGCGACCGAGGCGCGCGGCCTCGGCTCGTTCCGCGCCGAATGGAAGGGCGACGCGGCCTGGCGCGCGGCGATCGAGGCCGTCCCCGTCTCCGACCGGGCCCGCGCCGGGCGACAGCGCCGAGACGATCCGCGCGACACCGCCACGCCGGTGGCCATGGCCCGGCTGCTGGAGGCCTTCGCCTTCCGCGAACTGGGCTTGGCGCCCGACTTCGACCGGCTGCTGGGCCACGACGCCGGCTATCTGGCGCTTGCCTTGCCCAAGGGCGCGCGCCTGGCCCAGGCGGCGGGCTCGGCGCGGTCGGAGCTGGGCGCCACGCCCGCGAGCCGCGCCCTGGCCGTCGTCGAGTTGAAGGACGGCCGCCGCATCGCGTTCGTGATCTTCCTAACCGGCTCGTCCGCCGACGCGACCCAGCGCGAGGCGCTGATCGCCGAGGTCGGCCGCGCGGTGCTGGAAGAGTTCTAGCCCTACCGCCGCTGCGCCCGCGCCAGGGCCTCCAGCAGCTGGGCCGGATGCAGCGGCTTGGCCAGGTGAAGATCCGCGCCGGCGGCCTCGGCGGCGGCGATGTGTTCTTCCATGGCGTTGGCGGTCAGCATGACCACCAGGATCGGCGGCGCGCCCGAGGCCGCCTCCCGGGCCCGGATGGCGCGGGTGGCCGACAGCCCGTCCATCACCGGCATCTGCATGTCCATCAGCACCGCGTCGAAGCGGCCGGCTTCCAGCGCGTCGAGAGCGGCCTGGCCATCCTCGACCATCGTCAGGTCGACGCCGAACGGCTCCAGCACGATCTCGACGACCTTGCGGTTGGTCGGATGGTCCTCGGCCACCAGCACCCGCATGCCCTCCAGCGAGACCTCGCGGCCCTCCTCGGCCGCGACCTCGGCCACGTCGGCGCAGCGCCGCAGCGGCAGCACGACCTCGAAGCGGGCGCCCGCGCCCGCCGTGGCGTCGGCTTCGATGCGGCCGCCCATCATCTCGGCCAGGGCCGCGCAGATCGACAGGCCTAGCCCCGTGCCGCCGAACTGGCGGGTGATCGACTGGTCGGCCTGGACAAAGCGCTTGAACAGGCGATCGCGCACGGCCCCGTCGAAGCCGACGCCGGTGTCGCGCACGGTGAAACGCACCGCCTCGCCGACAAGGTCGACCTCCAGCGAGACTTCACCCTCGGCGGTGAACTTCACGGCGTTGGCCAGCAGGTTGGAGAGGATCTGGCTGATCCGGCCGGCGTCGCCCTCGTAGGTTCCGGCCGCGTCGGGCGCCACCGACCAGCGGAAAGCCAAGGCCTTGGCCTCGGCGGCGGCGGCGTGCAGCTCGGCCATGCCGCGCACCAGCTGGGTCAGGTCGAACGGCGCGGGAGTCARCTGGAACTGACCGGCCTCGATCTTGGAGACGTCGAGAATGTCGCCCAGCACCTGCTCCAGCAGGCGTCCCGACGACGAGACCAGGGCCGCCAACTCCCGGCGGGCCTCCGGATCCTGTTCGTGGGCCAGGCGGTCGCCGATGGCGATCACTCCGTTCAGGGGTGTGCGCAGCTCGTGGGACATGTTGGCCAGGAACACCGACTTGGCCTGGTTGGCGCGTTCCAGCTCGGCGGTGCGCTCGGCGACGCGGACCTCCAGCGAGCGGCGCAGCTCCTCGTTGCGCTCGCGTTGGCGACGCAGGGCGCGAGCCAGCGAACCGATCTCGTCGGGCCGTCGCTCGAACGGCTCGGCCGCCTTCGGGTCGCCCTGCTGCTGGGCTTCGGCCAGCGCTTCCAGCGGCGCGGCCACCATCCGGTTGGTCAGGCCGTAGAGCAGCAGCACCTGCAACGCCACGCCGACAAAGCCGAACAGCAGCACCCACGAGGCGGTCTTCAGCGACGACCAGACGATGTCGCCCGACGGGAAGGTCATCAAGAACCACCAGCCCGGCTCGACCAGGCGGCCATAGGCCACCACGCGATCGCCCTTGGGCGAGAGCACGGTGCCGACGTCGCGCTTCTGGGTCTTGATATGGGCGATCAGGCGCTTGAGGTCGTTCTCGGCCTCGAACCGGCGCAGCACGCCGACGTCGACGACGCCGTTACGGGCCACGCCCTGGGCGGCCACCAGTTCGCCGTCATCGGCCACGATCAGGTTGTGGCCGCCCGGCAGGGCGTCGGCCACGGCGCGCAGCAGATACGAGTCCAGCGACAGGCTGGTGCCGAACGCCCCCATGAACTGGCCCTTGTAGTAGAAGGGCGTCATGCAGGCGGCGTTCAGGCCTCGGCCGCTGGGGTCCGAGATCAGCCGCCGCAGCTTGGTGCACTTCATCACCCGGTCCGGATTGTTCTCCGGCAGGGTCAGGAGGGTCATCTCCTCCTTGGCGATGTTCAGGGTCGGCGGGGCCTCGCTCCGATAGAACATCAGCCTGTCCGGCCGACGCGGGCCGAACATTACTAGGCGTGTCCTGGGCGTGAAGAAGTAGAAATTGTCGTAGTGCCGGATCTCGGCCTCGCCGGTCCCGGCCACGACGTCTGTGGCGGCGACGAACAGGGCCTGCTCGGGCAAGCTCATGGTCCCGGCGTCCGGCAGATAGGCCCCGACTCCATAGACGTAGCGGTTACTGATCCGCGCGCCGTCGAACAGGCCAGGCGCCGAGCGCCGGGTACCGTCGCCCTTCTCGGGGAACAGGCGCTCGAACTGGTCATGAACCGCGGGGTCGTCCTCCATGGCCAAGCGCCGCGTGAGGGCCTCGGAGGCCGCGTCGTGCACCTTGACCAAGTCGGAGAACAGGCGGTCCTCGGTCTTGACCCGCTCGCCGACATACTCGGCCAGGTGCCGGGTCTGGGTGTCGGCGGCGCTCTCGCGCACGAAGACGAAGGCCGCCGCGGTGGCGACGCCGGTCACGGCGATCGACAGGATCGCCACCATGGTCAGCAGCCGCCGCGCCAAAGGCGCGGTCACCCCAGCGATCGCTCCGGGACTATTGTTCAAACCCCCTCCATGACCAGCCTCACAAGGCCGACCGTCTGGATTCCCATCCTTGAACGCTGAAGTTACTGACGCCGTCCCAACCGATCGGCTTTTCCGTCGCGATGCAACAGTCTATAGCCTCCCGGTCCGCGCCGCTTCCTGGCCCTGTGCGCCAGATCGCCACAGGCGCGCCACCGCCAGAGGAACAACCCCGAAATGGCCAAGATCAAAGTCGCTAACCCCGTCGTCGACATGGACGGGGACGAAATGACCCGGATCATCTGGAAGCTCATCAAGGATAAGCTGATCTTCCCGTACCTGGATCTCGAACTCGACTACTACGACCTGTCGGTCGAGAACCGCGACGCCACCAACGACCAGGTGACGATCGACGCCGCCGAGGCGACCAAGAAGCACGGCGTCGCCGTCAAGTGCGCGACCATCACGCCGGACGAACAACGCGTCACCGAGTTCAATCTCAAGAAGATGTGGAAGTCGCCGAACGGCACGATCCGCAACATCCTGGGCGGCGTGATCTTCCGCGAACCGATCATCTGCCAGAACGTGCCGCGTCTGGTGCCGGGCTGGACCCAGCCGATCATCGTCGGCCGTCACGCCTTCGGCGACCAGTACAAGGCCACCGACTTCCTGTTCCCGGGCAAGGGCACGCTGTCGATCAAGTTCGTCGGCGAAGACGGCCAGACCATCGAGCACGAAGTGTTCAAGGCTCCGGGCTCGGGCGTCGCCATGGGCATGTACAACCTGGATGAGTCGATCCGCGACTTCGCCCACGCCTCGTTCGCCTACGGTCTGAACCGCAACTATCCGGTCTATCTCTCCACGAAGAACACGATCCTCAAGGCCTATGACGGCCGCTTCAAGGACATCTTCCAGGAGATCTTCGACGCCGAATACGCCGACAAGTTCAAGGCCGCCGGCATCCACTACGAGCACCGCCTGATCGACGACATGGTCGCCTCGGCGCTGAAGTGGTCGGGCGGCTACGTCTGGGCCTGCAAGAACTACGACGGCGACGTGCAGTCGGACATCGTCGCCCAGGGCTTCGGCTCGCTGGGCCTGATGACCTCGGTGCTGATGACCCCGGACGGCAAGACGGTGGAAGCCGAGGCCGCCCACGGCACCGTCACCCGCCACTATCGCCAGCACCAGAAGGGCGAGAGCACCTCGACCAACTCGATCGCTTCGATCTTCGCCTGGACCCGCGGCCTGGCTCACCGCGCCAAGCTAGACAACAACCAGGCGCTGGCCGACTTCGCCCACACCCTGGAAAAGGTCTGCGTCGACACCGTCGAGAGCGGTTTCATGACCAAGGACCTGGCCCTGCTGGTCGGCGACAAGCAAGGCTGGCTGACCACCGAAGGCTTCCTCGACAAGATCGACGAGAACCTGAAGAAGGCGATGGCCTGATTTCTTCCGCCCCCTCCGGGGGCGGACGGTCGCGAACGCGACCCGGTGGGGGCAAGTGAGATGACTACTGGCCCCCTCCGCGCTTCGCGCTCCTCCCCCTGAGGGGGAAGAAAAAAAGAACGCCCCCGGGATCATCCCCGGGGGCGTTTTTCATTTCAGGCGCTTAGCGCTGGGTCATCGCCCCGGCGAAATCGATCACGCACATCGAGCCCCATTGGCGGTGCTCGCCGCAGGCCACCCCGGCGGCGCTATAGCCGGACGAGAAGATGTTGCGCCGGTGGCTCCGGCCGGCGACGCGGCTGTCGATGATCAGCTGGCGAACGATCGCCCGGGCGTCGTCGTGGCCGTACGAGATGTTCTCGGCGCAGAGGCCGGCGAATACGCCGTTCTCCCGCAACCTCGCGCCCAGCCCGCCGGCCGGGCCGTGGCCCACGTCGCCCCGCGCGCCTTGCGCCTGGGCGTGCTGGCGCGCGGCGGCGTCGAGGCGACGATCCGCCTTCAGCGGTGCCAGGCTCTGCTGGCGCTCCAGGAAGTCGATCGCCTCCTCTACCGCCCCCGGCTCCTCCTGTTCGAACACCCAGTCAGGCGCGCGGCGCAGTTCGCGGGCGTAGTCGTCGGGATGGGTGCGGACATGGTTGATCTCGGCCAGGACGGCCTCGTCGAGGCTGCCGGCATGGGCGATGGCGGGGATCAGGAAAGCGGCCACGACGGCGGCGGCGCGCAACAGCGCCTTGGGACGGCACAACACGTGTCGTTACTCTCGATACTGACGTCCCCCGAGGATCGCCAATACCAGCCCGACGCCCGTGAGGCGAGGCGCGGGTTGTCGCGGCGAAACAATCGTCAGGCGATAATTGACATATGCAACCATGAAGCGTTCAATCGCACCTAAGTCGACGTCGCTCCGCGAGGTCGCCTTCCCTGATCCGCTGTCGAGAACTCCTCCCCGACCGGATCTCCTTTCACGCCGCTTCCGCCCCCCGGAAGCGGCGTTCTTTTTTGGGCCACGCCCCAACCGCCCCCAACGCGCGAGCGCCCTTGCGGCGTGCGGGCGAATGCTTGATCTATGGCCGCGTTAACCTTTCGGAGGCGGCATGACCCTGCAGAAGCGGATCTGGGACCTGATCGTTCTGGCGATCTTCGTCTTCGCCGCCGCCTTCGCGACGGCCCCCTGGTTCGCCTTCCGGGCCCTGAAGGCCGCCGCCCAGTACGAGGACGTGCAGGCGATCGGCGAGCTGGTCGACTTTCCCGCCGTGCGCCGCAGCCTGACGGGCCAGTTGATCATCGACGCCCCGGCCGCTCGTCCGGAGTCGCCGTCAATCTGGCGCGATCCGCTCAGCGTCTTCAAGAAGGCCATCGAGCCGCTCGCCCCGCCCGAGCCCAAGGTCGACCGCTACCTGACCGTGGCCGGGGTTTCGGCCCTGACCCGCGGCTACGCTCCCGGCAAGGCCCCGCCGGCGATGACCCGCGACGGCTCGCTGACCGGTCAGGTCCGGGACACGATCAAGGGCCCCTATCCGGGTATCGCCTACTGGGACCCGAACCGGGTGCGCATCTCGGTCAAGCGTCCGGACGGCAGCGGCAAGGTCACGATCTTCACCTTCGAGCGCAAGGCGCTGTTCACCTGGAAGCTGGTGCACATCCGCTTGCCGGGCGACGAGCGCCAGGGCTAAAGCCCTCCGCGTGACCGCCCTCGTTATCGACGTCCTTTCCCGGGTCTGGCCGTTCTTCCTGCTGGTCGGGGCGGGCGTGGCGTTGACGCGCCTGCGCCTGCTGGATGCGCGAATGACCCAGGGCCTGTCGGCCTATGTCTACTGGGTCGGCTTTCCGGCGCTGCTGATCCATTCGCTGTCGCGACTGGGACGGCCCGGACCTGAGCTCCTCGCGGGCCTGGTCGCCTATGCCGGCGCCGGCTTGGCGGTGATGTTCGCGATCGTCGCGGGTGGCCGCCTGCTGGGCTGGAGCAAGGCCGAGCGGGCCGGGGCCGGCATGGCGTCCGGCGTCGGCAACAGCGCCTTCCTGGCCCTGCCGATCACCGCCGCCGTCCTGGGCGCCGAGACCGCCCGTCTGGTCGCTGGTGTCGTCGCCATCGACTTCGTGGTGATGGCCGCCACCGGCGTGGGCCTGCTGGGCTGGGCGGCGGGCCGCTCGGTCTGGCGCTCGACCATCCAGGCGTTCCGCAACCCCGTGGTCGCCGCAGCCTTGGCGGGCGTCGCCCTGGCCCTGCTGGACCTGGCCCTGCCCGAGCCGCTGGACCGCGCCGTCGGCATGGCCGCGGCCTCGGGCAGCCCGGTCGGCCTGGTCGCCCTGGGCGCGGCTCTGGGCCTGCGCGAGACCGAGGGCGAGGCCTCGCCCGCCGCCGGTCCGGTCGTCCTGGCCGCCGTCGCCAAGCTGGTCGCCTTCCCGCTGTTGGCCTGGCTGGCCATCGGCCTGACCCCGGCCCCGATCGCCTTCCGCGCCGGCGCGACCTTGCTGGCGGCCGCGCCCACCGCCGTGAACGTCTTCATCCAGACCCGCGCCTATGGTGTCTTCCCCCGAGGCGCGGCGCGCACCGTGGCCCTGACCACCGCCCTGTCGCTGGTCACCCTGGCCGTGGCGGCGCTGCTGCTGCGCCCCCTCATCCGCTAAATCGCCGTCCTAAGCCGTCCGCGCGTTTGACACCGCTTCCCTCGGCCGATAGATGCGTTTGCGAGTCATTCGCGTTCGCATAGAGGCCTTGCATGTTCCCCTCCTTCCGCGCCCTCCTGCTGGCCGGCGCCGCCCTCGCCGCCGCCGGTGTTTCCAGCCTCGCCCAGGCGGAGGAAACCAGCGCGGACGCCGCGGAGGCCAATCACGTGGACCGCGTGGTGATCACCGGCGCGCGCACCCGCACCTCGGCAGTCACGGGCCTGGACATGAGTCTGCGCGAGACCCCGCAGTCGGTGACGATCATCAACCAGGACCGGATCCGCGACTTCGCCCTGACCGACGTGAACCAGCTCTTGGCCCAGGTCACCGGCGTCAATGTCGAGAAGGTCGAGACCGACCGCACCTATTACAACTCGCGCGGCTTCGACATCACCAACTTCCAGGCCGACGGCATCGGCCTGCCGCTGATCTGGGGCATCCAGTTCGGCGACCTCGACACGGTGCTGTTCGAGCGCGTCGAGACGGTGCGCGGCGCCAACAGCATGATGACCGGGACCGGCAATCCGTCGGCGACGATCAACTATGTGCGCAAGCGCCCGACCCACGGCTTCCAGGCCTCGGCGGCGGCGCAATACGGTTCGTGGAACGACTACCGGCTCGAGGCCGACGTCTCGGGCCCGCTGAACGCCTCGGGGACCCTGGCCGGCCGGGTGATCTACGCCAACCAGGACCGCGACAGCTATCTGGACCACTACAAGGTCAACCGGAACGTCTACGGCGCCCTGCTGGCCTGGGACGCGACGCCGAAACTAACCGCCACGGTCGGTTGGTCGATGCAGGACAACCGCGCGCGCGGCAACAACTGGGGCGCCCTGCCCCTGGTCTATAGCGACGGGACCCGGATCGACTATCCGCGCTCGGCCTCGACCGGGGCCGACTGGACCCACTGGAACGTCCGCGACCAGACCGCCTTCGCCGAGCTGGCCTGGCGCTTCGACAACGGCTGGCAGGTCAAGACGATCGGCACGTTCAAGCGGTTCGAGGAGAACGCCAAGCTGCTGTACGCCTACGGCAATCCCGACAAGGCGACGGGCTTGGGCGTCCAGGGCATGGCCGGCGTCTATCCGTCGATCTACGAGAACTACATCCTGGACGCCTACGCCTCGGGACCGTTCCAGCTGTTCGGCCGCACGCACCAGCTGGTGATCGGCGGCCAGACCTCGCGCTCGCACGGCTTCGAGTACGAGGACTTCTCGGCCGACGCGATCGTCTATCCGGCCGTCCAGGACTGGGGCCGCGTCCAGGTGGCCGAGCCGACCTTCCCCGGCGCCTATCTGGCCTCCAACCAAGTGGACCGCCTGAGCCGCTTCTACGCCGCCGCCCACCTCTCCGTGACCGACAAGCTGAAGGTGGTGGCCGGCTTCAACGCCCTGAAGCTGAAGTCCAAGGGCTTCTCGTACGGCGTCGACACCCCGCGCGACGAGGACAAGGTCAGCCCCTATGTCGGCGCGGTCTATGACCTGAACGCCAACGTCTCGCTCTATGCGAACTACACCGACATCTTCAATCCGCAGTCGGAGATCGACGTCAACCACCAGACCCTGGCCGCCGCCCACGGCAAGAGCTACGAGGCCGGCTTCAAGAGCGAGTGGTTCGACAAGCGCCTCTACGTGACCGGCGCGGTGTTCACCTCGCGCCAGGACGGCCTGGCCGAGTACGCCGGGACCTTCGCCGACACGCTCAAGAACTACTATGCGGGCGTCGACACCAAGGCCAAGGGCTACGAGCTGGAGGCAGTCGGGGCGATCAACGACCAGTGGCGCGTCAGCCTGGGCTGGACCGACCTGTCGATCAAGGACGACGACGGGAACAAGGCTCGCGTCTACACCCCGCGCAAGACGCTGAAGGCCTCGACCACCTACACCATCCCGTCGCTGCGCAACCTGACCCTGGGTGCCCAGCTGCGCTGGCAGGACGACGTCGAGACCCAGGACATCGTGGTGATCCGGCAGAAGGCCTATGGCGTGCTGGACCTGATGGCGGGCGTCGACGTGACCGACAAGGTGCGCGCGTCGCTGAACGTCAAGAACGCCACCGACAAGACCTATCTCACCAGCCTGATGTGGACCCAGTCGTACTATGCCGCGCCGCGCAGCGTGTCGGTGCGCCTGGACTACGCCTTCTAGGACCCGCCCCATGGACGCGCGCACCCCGCCCGCCATCGCCAGCCAGACCGGCCGGGCCGCGCCCCGGCGGGTTGTCCGGCCGCTGCTGGGCTTCCTCCACCGCTGGGTGGGGCTGCTGATCGCCGGCTTCCTGTTCGTCTCGGGCGTCACCGGCGCGGTCATCTCGTGGGACCACGAACTGGACGACCTGCTCAATCCCCACCTAATGCACGCCCGCACCGACGGCCCGCGCCTGCCGCCGCTGGAGCTGGCCAAGCGCATCGAGGCCCGCGACCCGCGCGTGCAGGTCACCTATATCCCGCTGGATCCCGAGCCCGGCGAGACCTACGCCTTCGGGGTCGAGCCCCGGCGCGATCCGGCCACCGGCAAGCTGTTCGCCCCCGGCTATAACCAGGTGTTCCTGGACCCGGTCACCGGCGTCGAGCAGGGCCGGCGACAGTGGGGCGCGGCCTGGCCGATCACCAGCGAGACCTTCGTCTCGTTCCTCTATGTGCTGCACTACACGCTGCACATTCCGGCGATGTGGGGCATCGACCGCTGGGGCGTCTGGCTGATGGGCGTGATCGCCGTCCTTTGGACGATCGACTGCTTCGTCGGCTTCTACCTGACACTGCCCTCGCGGGCCTCGGCCCAAAATGGCAAGAGTGGCAAGACCGGCAAGAGTTTCGCCAGCCGCTGGAAGCCGGCCTGGCAGATCAAGACCAAGGCCAGCGCCTATCGGATCAACTTCGACATCCACCGGGCCTTCGGCCTGTGGATCTGGGGCGTGCTGTTCACCGTGGCCTTCACGGCCTTCTCGTTGAACCTCTACAGCGAGGTGTTCTATCCCGTGCTGTCCAAGGTCTCGAAGACCACGCCGGGACCGTTCGAGCTGCGCACGCCCGCGCCGCTGGACCAGCCGATCCTGGCCAGGAAGACCTATGCCGAGGTGATCGCCACAGCCAAGGCCGAAGCGGCCAGGCGCGGTTGGACGACGCCGGCCGGCGACGCCTTCTACGCTCCCGCCTATGGGGTCTATGGCGTCGGCTTCTTCGAGCCGGGCGGCGACCATGGCGCGGCCGGCGTCGGACCGCCCTATCTCTATTTCGACGGACAGACCGGCCAGCTCGCGGGCCAGCGCCTGCCCTGGGTGGGCACGGCCGCCGACATCTTCGTCCAGGCCCAGTTCCCGCTGCACTCGGGCCGGATCCTGGGTCTGCCGGGTCGGATTCTCATTTCACTCACCGGCCTGGTCGTCGCCGCGCTCAGCGTCACCGGCGTGGTGATCTGGTGGAAGAAGCGCAAGGCGCGGGTGGGGCGGGGCGCGAGGGCCTGACGGTACATCGAGGAACCGTGTCATCCCGGCCGTAGCGTAGCGGAGAGCCGGGACCACAACGAACTCAGCGCTTCCGGCGGTCCCGGATAGCCTCTGCGAGGCTTCCGGGATGACATCCGCTCTAGCTCGTCACTACCGCGTCACCGGCCCCTGTCCCGTCAGCAGGCTGGAGCTGGGCGGACCGCCGGACTTGCCCTGGTCGCCGGCCTTCCAGCCGGCCGGGCAGGCGCCCAGGCGGTGATAGCGGCGGGCCTGGACTACCTTGCCGCCGGCGGCCTGCAGCGGCTGCAGGGCGAAGCGGACGGTGAAGTCGTCGGGCGTCTTGCGCGTCGTCGTAACATAGAGGCCGTAGCGCGCGCCGCCCGCCTCGCAGCGGCTGACATGCTCATCGGCGCTGTCCTTGGCGGCCTTGCCGTAGGGCCGGCAATCCTCGCCGTTCACCCGCGGCTCGACACGGGAGAACGAGCTGATCAGTTCCGGGTGCGCGCAGACGTCGATCGCGCCCGTCTTGCCACCGGAGTCCTCGACCACCTCGACCCGCCACAGCGACGGCGGCGCCAGCGATCGGTCCTTCAGGGATTGGGCCTCGCCGCCCTTTGGTCCGCAACCGGCGATGGCCAGCAATAGACCGACGGCGACGGCCGCCCTGCGCCACGGACGTGTCATCGACATCATGTGCCTCTCCAGAATAAAACTACAGCCGTAATTCAATTGAGGCGCAAGCCGAGGTTTCGTCAAGCCGCGGCGTCACGGTCGTCGCTGCGCGGGCGGTCGTGGATTGGGGCCAGCGTCTGAGGGTGGCTAGGCCCGATCTCGCGGCCACTGCGCGAAGGCGAAGATCCAGAAGCAAATGACATTCACCAACGGTATCAAAGCAAGCAGCGTGAACCATCGGCTGAAGCCCGTGCGCTTCAGGATATTGGCGGTCGGAACAACATACGTCGCCAGAGCAATGACTAAGATGGTCCAATGGACCAGGCCCAAACTTCCCACGTGGCGCTCCCCTCAACAAAGCGCCACCTTAACGGGGAGCAGCGAAGCTTCGCAATTGCCGGAACGTCTGCGGCAAAACGTCCACGGTAGCGTTCTTTCACCTTGCCTTCACCGGCGCCTGAGAATCTCGCCTCAGGATGCACATATCGCAGATTTCGACCTCCGCCGCTGGGCAGTCCAGCATCGCCTATCCCGGCGGCGTAGCGGCGGCCGCGGCAGCGCTGAACGACACCTCGGGCTCGGTCGGCGTGGATCAGCAGCTGGGCGCCTACCACGCCTTGGCCAATCGCTACGTGCAGGCCGGGCATGCCGAACGAGCGACCCTGGCGCCCGCGCTCACCGAATCTCCGTTCGCGAAGACGATCCAGTCCGCGCTCAACACATTCACCCGTGCGGCGTGGCCCGGATCCGACGCTGTTCCGCCGGCCCCGCAGCGTCGCGCGCTCGAAGCGTTCGACGGCCTAAATGAGACTGACCAGGCGATCGTCGCCTCGCTGCAGGTCGGTATTCCTGACAGCAAGGGCCCGAGCTCGGTCGAAGACTATCGCGGTCGCCTCCAGGCTGACCTCGGCAAGGTGGAAGCCCCTTCGCCTAACCCGCGCGACACCGTCACGCTGTCAGCGGAAGCGGAGGCCCGGTTGGCGGGGAATGCGCCATCGGCCGCACCTGTCATTGACGCAAGCCCCGAGATGGCGGCTGCGATCAACGCCTACGGCAAGGCTTCTCGCTAGCGCCGTTGGTGCGTTCTCAGCGCCCCTGAAGGTTATCCGGCAAGCCAGCACGCCTCAAAAGCGGAAGTCACTAGCGTCGACTCAGGGCCGAACGCGGACATCGTCGGTAGCGACGCACCTGCCATTTCGGACATGAAAAAGGGGACGCCTACCAGCGTCCCCTCATCATTTCAGCACTAGGCGATCAGCTCAGCCGGCCAACGCCGCCTTGACCGCCGCCAGGCCTTCCTGGGCCTTGCTGTCGTCCGGGGCGCCGCCCTGGGCGAAGTCGGCCTTGCCGCCCGCGCCCTGGCCGCCCATGGCCAGCACGGCGGCCTTGGCCAACTCGGCGGCGCTGAACTTGCCCGTCAGGTCGGCGGTGACCGCCACGGTGACGGCGGCCTTGCCGTCCGACGTGCCGACCAGGGCCACGACGCCCGAGGTCAGCTGCTTCTTGAACTCCTCGGCCACGCCGCGCAGCTCCTTGCCGCCGACGCCGTCCAGGACGCGGGCGATCAGGGCCACGCCGTTGACGTCCTCGGGACCCGAGGCCGCGCCGCCGCCGCCCAGGGCCAGCTGCTTCTTGGCCTCGGCCAGTTCCTTCTCGAGCTTCTTGCGCTCGGCGACCAGGGCGTCGACGCGTGAGAGCACCTCGGCGACCGGGGTCTTGAACTGGTCGGCCAGCGCCTTGGCCACACCGGCCTGGTCCAGCAGGAAGCGGCGAGCCGCCTCGCCAGTCAGGGCCTCGATGCGGCGTACGCCGGCGGCGACGCCCTGCTCCGAGACGATCTTGAACAGGGCGATGTCGCCGGTGCGGGCCACGTGGGTGCCGCCGCACAGCTCGACCGAATAGGCCTTGGCGTCATCGGCCAGCGACTTGCCCAGGGTCAGCACCCGGACGCTGTCGCCGTACTTCTCGCCGAACAGGGCCACAGCGCCGGCCTCAATGGCCTCCTGCGGGGCCATTTCCTTCGTCTCGGCCGGGACATTCTGGCGGATGACCGCATTGACCTCGGCCTCGATCCGGTCGAGCTCCTCAGGCGTCAGCGGGCCGCCGTGGCTGAAGTCGAAGCGCATGCGCTCGCCATCGACCAGCTGGCCCTTCTGGGCGACATGCGGGCCCAGCACGTGGTGCAGGGCGGCGTGCACCAGGTGGGCGGCCGAGTGGTTGGAGCGGGTGGTGTGGCGGCGCTCGGCGTCGACCGAGRCCACGACCTGGTCGCCGACTTTCAGATCGCCCGACAGCTCGACGCGGTGCACGTGCAGCTCGCCGGCCTGCTTCTGGGTGTCGATCACGCGGTTTTCGCGGCCGTTGGCCTCGATCACGCCGGTGTCGCCGGCCTGGCCGCCGCTCTCGGCGTAGAAGCTGGTGCGGTCCAGCAGCACCTCGACGGTCTGGCCGGCGCGGGCCGACTCGACCTCGACGCCGCCGTCGACGATGGCCTTCACCACGCCGGTGGTTTCGGTGTTCTCATAGCCGACGAAGGCGGTCGCGCCGGCCTTTTCCTTGATCGCGAACCAGGCGGCCGCGCCGGCCTGCTGGCCCGAACCGGCCCAGTTGGCGCGCGCCATCTGGCGCTGCTTTTCCATGGCCGCGTCGAAGGCGTCGGTGTCGACGGTCAGGCCCTTGGCGCGCACGGCGTCCTGGGTCAGGTCCAGCGGGAAGCCGTAGGTGTCGTAGAGCTTGAAGGCCGTGTCGCCGTCCAGCACGCCGCCTTCGGACAGGTTAGCGGTGGCCTCGTCCAGCAAGCCCATGCCGCGACCCAGGGTGACGCGGAAGCGCTCTTCCTCCTGGCGCAGGGTCTCGACGATCGAGGCCTCGGCGCGGCGCAGTTCCGGATAGGCCTGGCCCATCTCGGCCACCAGGGTCGGGGCCAGGCGGTGCATCAGGGGCTCATTGGCGCCCAGCAGATAGGCGTGGCGCATGGCCCGGCGCATGATCCGGCGCAGGACGTAGCCGCGGCCTTCGTTCGACGGCGTCACGCCATCGGCCAGCAGGAACGACGACGAGCGCAGGTGGTCGGCGATCACCCGGTGCGACGGAGCCTCGGCCCCTTCGGCCTTGACGCCGGTCAGCTCGACGCTGGCAGCGATCAGGGCCTTGAACAGGTCGACGTCATAGTTGTTGTGCACGCCCTGCAGAACGGCCGCGACGCGCTCCAGGCCCATGCCGGTGTCGATCGAGGGCTTGGGCAGCGAGACGCGCTCGCCGCCGGCCAGCTGCTCGAACTGCATGAAGACGAGGTTCCAGATCTCGATGAAGCGGTCGCCGTCCTCGTCCGGGCTGCCCGGAGGGCCGCCGGCGATGTGGGGACCATGGTCGAAGAAGATTTCAGAGCAAGGGCCGCACGGGCCGGTGTCGCCCATGGACCAGAAGTTGTCGCTGGTCGGGATGCGGATGATGCGCTCGTCCGACAGGCCGGCGATCTTCTTCCACAGGTCGGCGGCCTCGTCGTCGGTGTGGTAGACCGTGACCAGCAGCTTGTCCTTGGGCAGGGCGAAGTCGCGGGTCAGCAGGGTCCAGGCGTGGTGGATCGCCTGTTCCTTGAAATAGTCGCCGAACGAGAAGTTACCGAGCATCTCGAAGAAGGTGTGGTGGCGGGCGGTGTAGCCGACATTGTCCAGGTCGTTGTGCTTGCCGCCGGCGCGGACGCACTTCTGCGAGCTGGCCGCGCGCGGATGCGGCGGCGTCTCGGCGCCGGTGAACACGTTCTTGAACGGCACCATGCCGGCATTAACGAACAGCAGGGTCGGATCGTTCTGCGGCACCAGCGGCGCCGACGGCGTCACGGCATGGTCGGCCTTGCCGAAGTAGTCGAGGAAGGTGCTGCGGATCTCGTTCAGGCTGGGCATGAGCGTCTCAAGTCTAGGCGCCGGCGAAGGGCCGGAAGTCGGGCGCTGCATAGCGCGGTTTTTCGCGAAGGGGAAACCGACTCGCAGATGGGGGCCCGGGATGGGGAGGAAAAGGGTGGCGGGCGGATACTCCGCTGTCATCCCGGACGGCCTGAAGGCCGATCCGGGACCGTCACGAGCGCGGCGCTTCCGGCGGTCCCGGCTCTCCACTGCGCTTCGGCCGGGATGACAGGGCTGGGCGCGGGTTCGCCACGTCTCACGCCGGTTTCCGGTTCTTCGGCCCTTTGGCCCAGCTCTCTCGAACGAAGGGCCCCAAAGAGTAGGCCGCCTGGCATGGGGTCCAGGCGGCCTGAAATCGCGGCCCCCGCGGCGGTCCGGCCGCGGGCGTGTTGAAGGCGGGGAACGCCCCGTGGTCGGGCGAAGGCCGCGAAACCCTCGAAGAGGACTATTCCTCTTCGCCGTCCTCGGGGCCGCCGACCAGGAGCTCTTCCTCGATCTTCTGCGACGACTTGCGGACGGCGGCCTCGATGTCCTTGGCCACGTCGGGATTGGTCTTCAGGAACTCGCGGACATTGTCGCGGCCCTGGCCGATGCGCTGGCTGCCGTACGAGAACCACGAGCCGGCCTTGTCGATGATCCCGGCCTTGACGCCCAGGTCGATGATCTCACCCAGCTTGGAGATGCCCTCGCCGTACATGATGTCGAACTCGACCTCGCGGAACGGCGGGGCCACCTTGTTCTTGACCACCTTCACGCGGACGTTGTTGCCGATGATCTCGTCACGGACCTTCACCGAGCCGGTGCGGCGGATATCCAGACGCACCGAGGCGTAGAACTTCAGCGCGTTGCCGCCCGTGGTGGTTTCCGGGCTGCCGTACATCACCCCGATCTTGTGACGGATCTGGTTGATGAAGATGACGATGGTGTTGGCCTTGTTGATCGAGGCGGTCAGCTTGCGCAGCGCCTGGCTCATCAGGCGGGCTTGCAGGCCCGGCAGGCTGTCGCCCATCTCGCCTTCGATTTCCGCCTTCGGCGTCAGGGCGGCGACCGAGTCGATCACCACGATGTCGACGGCGCCCGAGCGCACCAGGGTGTCGGTGATCTCCAGGGCCTGCTCGCCGTTGTCGGGCTGCGAGACCAGCAGGTTGTCGAGATTGACGCCCAGCTTGAACGCATAGCCCGGGTCCAGGGCGTGCTCGGCGTCGACGAAGGCGGCGGTGCCGCCAGCCTTCTGGCATTCGGCCACCACGTGCAGGGCCAAGGTGGTCTTGCCCGAGCTTTCGGGACCGTAGATTTCGATCACCCGCCCCTTGGGCAGGCCGCCGATGCCAAGGGCGATGTCGAGGCCGAGCGAGCCGGTGGAGATCGACTCCATTTCGACCTTGCCCTTTTCGCCCAGCTTCATCACCGAGCCCTTGCCGAACGCGCGGTCGATCTGGGCGAGAGCCGCCTCTAGCGCGCGTTGCTTGTCGCCTTCATCCTTGCCCACGAGTTTCAAAGCCGCCTGACTGGTCATTGTTGTCCGCCCTCTATCCCATGATTCCGGCCGCCCGATCGGCGCTTCCCGCGCCGCGTCCCAACGACCTGTGGAACATGTTCAAAGGCGTACATGCTTTGTTCCAGGTTCGCAAGATGTTCTCATCCATAGAAACGACCGTTTCTTACGTAGGCTAAAAGGCCGCGCGCCGAGATCCGGATTTCGGACGCCGCCCTTCACGACCGCAACCGGTCCTTAAGCCCGTTCGTGCCAGCGTGGCCGCGTCTTGGGGGACTGCCGTCTTGTCGATCGATCCGCGTCGCCTTCTCGGCCTGGCATTCGCCAGCGCCGACCTTCTCGTTGAGCTGCAGAGCGGCCGCGTGCGCCTGGCGCTGGGCGCGGCCCAGAAGGTCATGGGCCTGAACGAGACCGGCCTGATGGGCCAGGCCTGGTCCGACCTGTTCCATCCCGACGACCGGTCGCTGATGGACGCCATGGTCAGCTGCGCCGACGACGGCGTGCGGCGCGGCCCCGTGGTGCTGCGCCTGGCCGGCCAGGAGGAGCGCCACGTCCGCGTCATCCTGCGCGCCCTGCCCGAGAACGAAGGCCGCGTCTCGTGCGCCGCCACCGCCGCCCAGGCGACGGGCCCGTCCCTGCCCGCCGGCCGCCTGTCGCCGCGCGAGTCGTTCGACGACATCGCCAGGGGCCTGTTCGAGGCCGCCCGCGTCACCGGCCTGGAGCTGGAACTGGCCATGGTCGAGTTCGCCGGCCTCGGGGTCATGCGCGAAGGCCTGACGCCCGGCGAGGCCGCCGCCCTCGACATCCGCGTCGCCAGCGCCATCCGCGCCGAGTCGCACGGCGGTTCGGCCGCCACCCGCCTCTCCCCCGACCGCTTCGCCCTGCTGCGGGCCAAGGACGACCGGCCCGAGAACATGATCAAGCGCCTGACCCGCATGGTCAGCGCCGAGGCCAGCGCCCATGTCGTACCGCTGGAAGGCGGCGCCAGTTCGGCGCGCGCCATGCGGGCCCTGCGCTACGCTCTCGACGACTTCCTGCGCGAGGGCCTGAAGGACATGCCGCCGATGACGCTGTCGGAGGCGATGAACCGCTCCGTCAAGCGGACCCTGGCCCGCGCCGGCGCCCTGGGCGTGGCGGTCAGCCAGCGGCGCTTCACCCTGGCCTATCAGCCAGTGGTGTCGCTGACGACGGGCCTGGCCCATCACCATGAGGCCCTGGTGCGGTTCGAGGACGGCGGCAGCCCGTTCGCCCTGATCCGCATGGCCGAGGAATTCGACCTGATCGAGGAGCTGGACCACGCGATCGTCGAGCAGGTGGTCAAGAAGCTGGCCAACGATCCCGACGGCAAGCTGAGGCTGGCGGTCAATGTCTCGGGCCGCACGATCGGCAACGAGACCTTCGTCGACCATGTCGCCCGGCTGCTGGCCAAGCATGACGAGGCCAAGGGCCGGCTGATCTTCGAGATCACCGAGACCTGTGCGATCGACAATCTGGCCGTCGCCAACCAGCATATCCAGGGCTTGCGGGCGATGGGCTCGCTGGTCTGCCTGGACGACTTCGGCGCGGGCTCCTCGTCGTTCGCCTATCTGCAACAGCTGCAGCTGGATATCGTCAAGATCGACGGCCGCTACGTCCGCGAGCTGGCCGACAACGGCCGCGACGGCGCGCTGGTGCGGCGGTTGGTCGAGCTGTGCCGCGACCTGAAGATCCGCACCGTGGCCGAGATGGTCGAGACCGTCGAGGTCGAGGAGATCGTCCGTCAGGCCGGCGTCGACTTCGCCCAGGGCTGGCTCTACGGCAAGCCCGTCGACAAGCCCGGCCCCGCCCTGCGCCCCGGCGCGCCGATCAAACCCGTGGCGCGGCGGGCGGGGGCCTCGGAGAGCTGGGGGTAGTCAAGCTTTTCTCCTCCCCATTAGGGGGAGGTGGATCGGCGCGAATACGCGCCGAGACGGAGGGGGTCGCGAAGCGTAGGGCAGCTGAAACGCCCAGGGCCCCTCCACCGCCGTTCGGCGGTCCCCCTCCCCCAGAGGGGGAGGAGAAACGCGTCGTCCTTCAGCCTCAGGCCTTGCCGCCCTTGCTGACGATGTAGTCGTCGATCACCCGTTCCAGCGCCGTCAGCGGGGTCATGCCCGAGAGCAGGCCCGCGTCGTGGAATTCGCGGATGTCGAACTTCTTACCGAGCGCCTTCTGGGCCTTGGCGCGGGCGCGCAGCCAGGTGATCTTGCCGATCATGTAGCTGCAGGCCTGGCCCGGCCACACGACGTAGCGCTCGATCTCGGTGGTCGCGCCGCTTTCCTCGTCGCCCATGGTCTCGGCCATGTACTTGATGGCCTGCTCGCGGCTCCACTTCTTGTAGTGCATGCCGGTGTCGACCACGAGGCGGACGGCGCGGAACAGGGCGTCGTGCAGCATGCCCAGGTGACCGCGCGGGTCGGTCTTGTAGATGCCCATCTCGACCGCCAGCTGCTCGGCATAGAGCGCCCAGCCCTCGGTGTAGCCCGAGAAGCCGATGACCTTGCGGATCATCGGCAGGCCCTTGGCCTCGTTCGAGATCGACAGCTGCAGGTGGTGACCCGGGACGCCCTCGTGCACCGTCAGGGTGGTCAGGGTGAACTTGGCCTGTTCCTTGGTGTCGCGCAGGTTGATCCAGTAGATGCCCGGGCGCTTTCCATCCAGCGAGGGCGAATTGTAGTAGCCGCCCGGCGCGCCGGCCTCGATGGCCTTGGGCACGCGGCGGATCTCCAGCGGAGCCTTGGGCAGCGCGCCGAAATAGGCGGGCAGCTGCTTCTGGATCCAGGCGGCCTTGACGTTCAGGTCCTTGATCAGCTGCTCCTTGGCCGGGTCGGTGTTGTCGTAGACGTCCTTGCCCAGCTCGGCCATGCGTTCGCCGACACTGCCCTTGGCCATGCCGATGCTCTTGAACAGCTTATCGGCCTCGACCGAGATCGACTTCACCAGGTCCAGGCCCAGCTGGTGGATCTCGTCCGGCGTCAGGGTCGAGGTCGTGTAGTTCTTCAGCGACACGGCATAGTAGTCGCCGCCGTCCTTCAGGCGCCAGCAGCCGGCGTCGTGCACGGCCTTGCCGCGGACGCTCTCCATCAGCGCGATCTGGCGCTTCAGGGCCGGCAGGACCGAGTTCTCGTAGACCTTCGAGGCCTCGCCCGCCCAGTCGCCGGCGATGTTCTTTTCCTTGGTCCGGCGGGCGATCGACTTGACCAGCGGCGCGTCGGCCGTCGGGGTGTCGGCGAAGGCCTTCATCTGGATCAGGGTCTTGTCGATGATGAAGTCCGGCGGGATCACGCCGTCGGCCATGTCCTGCTTGGCCAGGGCCGTCTCCTGGTCCATCAGGCGGGCGAAGCCCTCCATCCGCGTCAGATAGGCGTCGGCGTCGGTCTTGGTCTCGATGCTGTGCTGGGTGTCGAGGAAGTCCGGCATCTGCTGATAGCTGCCGGTCAGCTGGCTCAGCACGTAGGGCGCGCCCGAACCGCCGCCGCCGTAGCTGAACTTCTTGTTGCCCTCGTCCTGGACGGCCAGCACGAACTCGACGGTGTCGTAGTTGGCCGCGTCCATGCCCTTGAAGGCGCGGCGGTCGATGCCACGCAGAGCGGCCAGCTGGCGGGCGGTCTCGGCCTTGCCGGCCTCGACGGCGGCGAACGAGCGATCGGTCAGCAGGCCCTTGGTCCAGGCCAGGTCGCCGCTGTCGAGGCCCAGGCTGGTCGCCGTCTCGGGCGACTGGCGCAGCTGCTTGGCCATGATCTCATCGAACAGGGCGTTCAGCTTGGCGACTTCGCCTTCGCGGGCCAGGGCCAGCGAGGGCAGACCGCCCGCGGCGGCGAAACCCGCGGCGGCGGTGGCGAACATCATATGGCGGCGATTGAGCAAGGCTTTCCCTCCCAGGACCCTTATTGGAGGACGAAGGCGTAAGGCCGCCGTCGGAGTTGGCGAAATTAATTCCGAGTCATGCGACGAAATCCAGCTGTCTTTGGCTAGGCTAAGGTCACGAACAGCTCGTTCTCGATCACCCATTGGCCGGTGACCTTCTTCCAGGTGGCCAGATAGGTCCCGGACTGCTCCGGCGCATCCGTCCACGAGCCGACCCAGCGGCCGCGTTCGGCGGCGCGCGTCCCTTCGGCGTTCAGCGCGATCTCCTCGGTCGTGCGGACATAGGCTCCGAAGCCTTTCTCGGCGAACTGGCTGGCGAAGGCGGCCAGCACGTCCTCGGCCCCCAGCAGCAATGAGCCGTCGCCGGCGATCAGCGTGATCCGCGGGTCGAAGAACGGCCGCAGGCGAGCGGCGTCCTTGGCGGCGATCAGTTTGTTGGTCAGCTTGCGGCGGGCGGCGATGGCGTCTTCGGGCTTAGTCATGATCTTCCCTGCTCGGCCAGCCCGTGTAGCTTGCCCCGCCCACCCGCCGCAAACCCGAGTCGTCATGAGCGTCCCAACCCTGACCACCGCCCGCCTGACGATGAGCCCGCCGACGCTCGCCGACTTCGAGGACAGCCTGGCCATGTGGGCCGATCCGCTGGTGATCCGCCACGTGGGCGGCCGGCCCTTCACCGAGGAGGAAAGCTGGACCCGGCTGATGCGGGCCCGGGGCCTGTGGGAGGTGCTGGGCTACGGTTACTGGGCGGTGCGCGAGACCTCGACCGGCCGCTATGTCGGCGAGGTCGGCTTCGGCGACCTGCGCCGCGACCTCGAGCCCAGCCTCTATGGCCTGCCCGAGATGGGCTGGGTGCTGGCGGCCTGGGCCCATGGCCACGGCTTCGGCACGGAAGCGGTCCGCGCGGGCCTGGCCTGGATCGATGAAGCCCTGACCCCGCCGGTGGTGCCCTGCATCATCGACGTCGAGAACACCCCCTCGATCGCCCTGGCCACCAAGGTCGGCTTCACCCTGAAGACCCACGCCAACTACAAGGGCGCGCCGATCGTGGTAATGGAGCGACGGACCTAGGGCTTCGTCGTCGATAAAAGCGCGCTTCATCGTCCTCACGCGGCTGGCCGCTGAAGGGATGGAAAGGGACGCGGAGCGCCGGGCAACGCCCGGAGTGTGAGTTTGTAAGTACCGTTTCGACGAAGCCAGACGCTCCGCGCGACCGTTAATCGCCAGCGTCCYGCCGGGTGGCCCTGTTCAGGCCTTACCGGGACCCGGGCTCTTCCGTTTCCGGAAGGTCCCGGAGGTCGAGGGAGACGGGCCAAAAGGCCAAGACACGCCTCTTCATCCTCGACCACGCCGACGGCGGGCGGGCCTGGCAGCGAAACCAGGTCCCCGGATCGTCCGAGTATCCCCCTCGGACCTTCACCGCTCGATCGCCCCCCGCCGCCGCAATCGGTCGCTGGCCATGCGCCCTTTCCTCGCGACGAGGTGAAGAGAGAATAAGCGAGGTTTTGAGGGGGAGGATGAAAGAGGCTGAACGCTCGTGCCTTACCT